>JAHQVY010000046.1 GCA_019634095.1 Cellvibrionaceae bacterium | reverse complement strand
CCTAAATTAATCAGTTGAATCTACTGCGGACGCCCAATGAACTGAAATTAAAGCGTTTTTTCAATTTTGTGGCTGCACCCATAGAGTGACTATGAATTTGCCACAAAAGTTAAAAAATTCACTCTAATTTCAGCCCCTTGAACGCCCTCCCTACGATCCAACTGATTAATTCAGGTTAAAAAAGTACTTTTCGCCCACCAAGCTTAACCCGAGATACCTATCGAGTTAAGTTTTGTTGCCATGCATTGTCAAAAGTGCGTACTAGCGCGGGGGGGTATAAACGGCACTAGGTCGTTTATACCAGCAGCGTTTAAGATATAGGTGCGAAGATATGGTCGGCAGTTATCCCAATAAAAGCTCAGAGCCGCCGGTTAGTTACAGCGGCAACCACCAGAGGCCTGAAACAGCGGGTATCGTTTTTTTACCGCAAAATAGCACTTTGCTCAAGCGCCGTTTTTAAACGCAGCAACTACGGGTAAAGTGGCCGCGCGCCTCGCCGGGAAAAAACCGCCGACCAAGCCAATAATTAGCGCAAGTACAATGCCGGTTGTCAGCGCTTTAGCCGTCACTTCAAAATTAAATACTACTTGAGTAAAGCCGGCACTGATAGTAGAAGTACTTATGCCATCGAACAGTAAATACGCAAGCAGGGTACCCAACACACCGCCGAAAAAAGCCAACACCAATGATTCAACCAACGTACCAATAAAGGCCGCAATACTCTTAAAGCCAATGGCACGCAAGGTGGCAATTTCTATCGAGCGCCCGTCCACGGAGGTATACATTGTATTCAGGGCGCCCGCCAACGCACCGGTCGCCATCAAAATCGACAGCCCCCAACCTATGTAAATCAGGCTATTCATGCCTTCGCTCTGCTCCGAAAAATACGCTTTTTCAGTGATCACGTCCAAGTTGAGCCGGGGATCGTTGGCGACAAACTCTTTTAACTGCTGCATTGCGCCGTCGCCATCGAGCTTAACCCGAATGGACTGATAGGAATTGCCGCGGTTGAACTGAGTTTGCAAAGTGCGCACGTCGGTGAGAATTTCACTGCCAAACACGGTGCCGGGCGCATCGAAAACCCCCACCACGGTCCATTCCGTGGTGCCGAAGCGCAGTGTGCTATGTAATTCAAAACCCGAAAACTCGGCCAGCACCCCGCTGCCAACCACAAGCTCCGTGGTGCCGGGCGCGAACATCCGCCCTTCAATAAGCTGAATGCTGTCGCGCAGGGCAAAACCGGCCGAGCCAATGCCGCGCAACGGGAGGTTCGCTTCCGTATTGGAGGAGCGCTTTATCCCGTTAACCACCACATAAAGCTCGCCGGAGATCATGGCCTCGCCGGCATTTTTGGCAATGCCTGGGGCGCTGCTAATAATATTGAGAACATCCCCATCCAAGCCGCTATTAAGCTCTGCTCGCGAACCGCCACGCAACATCATAGCCACAGATTCGCTGCCAGAACCCTGCATAGTTTTTTGGAAACCCTCGGCCATTGCCATAAATGCCAGCAGTACAGTAACCACAATAGCTACCGCCAGCAACGCGGTTAGCGATGAAGCCGCGCGGTTGGGAATACTTAACAAGTTCATTTTTATCACTGCAGCAATTTGCGCCAACACCGAACCCATGGTTTATCTCCTATTTAACGCGTCGATGGTATTGAGTTTCATTGCCTGCCAAGCGGGAACAATGCCGGTAACAAAGCCCAACACAACAATAAAACCCAGGCCGCCGAGAAACACCCCCTTGCCCATCACCAAGGCCGGCAAAAAATTCTGCGTTAGCGGGGTGATAGCCCTCACAAGAGCCCAAGCGGCAAGCAAGCCCAGCAAACCACCGAGAAAGGCCAACAGAAACGACTCGGCCAATATCAGTGAGAACACTTTTTTTGCGGTAAAGCCCAAAGTTTTCAGCACCGCAATTTCGTTAGTGCGCTCGCGAATAGATTGCCACATAGAATTGCCGACAATTAGCAAAATGGTGAAAAATGCCGAGAGCACCACTGACATAATAATAAAGCCAATATCACCAACTTGCTCTAAAAACGCCTTGTTAAACTGCGCCTCGGTGGACGTTTTGGTTTCTGCCGCAGAATTGGCAAACAGAGCATCAATGGCTTTAATAACCGGCTCATTCAGCGCTGGGTCTTTGGTGGTGAGGGGAAGATAACCCACCCAATCGCCACCCCAAATTTGGGTTTCCATAAAATATTTATAATGAATTAATGCGTAGTTGCTACCGGTTTGCGGGTTTTTCGGGCGAAAAGTACCTGAAATATTAAATTCCCAAGTACTGCTACCATCTTCTTTTTTCGAAAAAATATTCGACGAAATCGGCACCCGATCTCCCACCTGCCAACCTTTAGCTCGAGCAATGCCTTCACCAATCACAATGCCCTGTCTATCATTTTGCCAAGCCTCTAATTCGCCCGGGCCCACATCGATATCGTCGTAAACAAGAAAGTAGGTTTCTGGGTCTACGGCAAAAGTGATTAGCTGATCGCGAGGGTCTTGGTAGTAACCGCCAAACCAATTGGCCCAGGTAACATGCTTAACGCCTTCAACACTGCGAATTTTATTAATATGAGCATAGGGAATCGGTTGGGTAAAACTTATTTTATTTACCACCACCAATCGATCTGCCGCCGCCACCTCCACTCCAGACTCAAAGGCATTTTTAATTGCCCCCAATGCGCCAAATAATAAAAACGCAATAAATATGGCAAAGCTATTTAAACAGAGTCTCAATTTATTTCGCGTAAGGTTTTTGCGAATAAAGCCAAGTAAGCTCATGCCGCACTCCCCGCTTGTTTGCCCTCAACAAACTCGCCTTTATCCAGGTGAAGCTGCAGCTTGGCAAACTCGGCGGCCGCAGGGTCGTGAGTGACCATGACAATGGTTTTACCAAATTCTCGATTTAACAGTTGTAAGTTTTCAAGCACTTCGGTGGCGGTACTGCGGTCTAAATCCCCGGTGGGCTCATCGCACAACAGTAGCTTTGGGTCTGAAACAATCGCCCGAGCAATGGCTACCCGCTGTTGCTGCCCTCCAGAAAGCTCGGCGGGCTTGTGGTTGGCGCGGTTTTCTAGGTTCACCAACGCCAGTGCCGCATCGATTTTTTTCTTGCGCTCTTTTTTCGATAGTTTTTTTAGCAGTAGCGGCAGTTCAACGTTTTGCGCTGCACTGAGCATGGACATTAAATTATAAAACTGAAAAATAAACCCGACATTTTGTGCTCGCCAGCTGGCCAGAGCACTTTCACTCAAGGTATGAACGGGTAACCCCTCGTAAATAATTTCACCATCACTGGGCCGGTCCACGCCGCCTAACATATTCAACAACGTAGTTTTGCCCGAGCCCGAGGGGCCCATAATCGCGATAAATTGTTCCGCGGCAATGTGCATATTGAGTTTGTCGAAAATAGTAATGGTCTCGTTGGCTTTGGTGAAACGCTTGGCCACATTTTTAATGTCGAACAAATGGGTTAGGCTCATAATTTGGCTCCTAGTTTTCCTTTTACTGGACAACCCCGTTGGCAACAAACCAACAAAGTAATACGGCACGCACAGCTGCGCCTTGCCTCTAAGATTGAGTACTCACAGCTAAGCCCTGTGCTAATGGCTGAATAATAGTGCACAAAGTAAAGGCGGTACTTTAACATCGCACCGACAGCCGGCGCGGCAACTCAAGCAGTGGCGATAAAGCTTTTAAAACCCGGTTTGCAGACCGCCTAGAAGCAAACATAGTGCGCGCGCACTTATTCGTCAAAAAAAGCAACCTTAACCCCCATATTTGGCAAAATTCGGCTATCGAGCTGCGAGATTTTAATGCGCACCTGTACCGTGGCCTTGGCTCGATTTGCCGAGGGAATAACAGCGATAACACTGGCGGGTATGTCCCATTTTGGATAGGCATCCAAGTTGGCAATTACCTTTTGGCCCGGCACAACCCGGCCGATATAGGCTTCGTTGACATCCACCTGAATTTCCAAAGATTCCATATCAACCAGGGTGCAAATGCCGGTACGAGTAAAGCCGCCCCCGGCAGCTGCCGGCGCAACAATTTCGCCCGGTTGAGCATTTTTAGCGGTGATCACGCCGGAAAAGGGAGCGCGAATGGTATGGTCATCCAAGGTTTCTTGAGCCCGAGCCACGTTTAAACGCGCCACCTCAAGTTCCGCCTGGCCACTGGCGAGGCTGGCGCGCAATTTTGCCACGTCGGTTTCCGCCCGAGTGCGCTGCGCTTCGCTGGAAAAGTTTCCCTGTTCCAGTTGCGACAGCCTGGCAAGCACCCGCTCCGCTTCTTCAAGGTCGGTAACAACACTTTTTAAGCTTTGCACTTGGGTTTGTGTTTGGGCCTGGGTAAGTTGTAAATTCACGTTCGCCTTGCGGTCGTCGAGCCGCGCCAACACCTGCCCCTCTTTCACATGCATGCCTTCTTCAACCCCAACCTCGGTAATAAGGCCCATGGTTTCCGCCGATACAGTGGCTACACGGCGCGCCGTAACATAGCCAGAAGCGTTGAGGATGGCTGCGGAAATTACCGGTTGAGGGCTTGCTGGCAGCGCTTTTTCAACCGAGCTGCCGGCGGCGGGCATTGCCGCTTCGGGGCTTGAATTCACCGCTGGCGGTGGCGTTGGGCGACTTTGCGCGGGCAAAAAAAACGCGACTAACATACCCCCAACCAGTGCGCTTAACAGCGCAACCAGCAGCCAGTGCCACGGACGCAATCCGGTGGCAACAGCCTGGTACTGAGCGGTTTCTGCGTCTGAGTCTTGATTAACCAATTGCCGAAGCAACTCGGCTTTGCTCCCTTCATTGCTCCCTTCATCGCCCCCAGTCAAAATCCTTCCTCCAACCACGTTTTGTTATTTGTTTGAATTATACACACGCTAGCAAGACGATTAATACATGTTATGCACATCGAGATAACACGAAGCTGAATAGTTATAGCGTTACACCAAAAAAGCCTTTTACTGAGCGCAGCTGGCTTAAAGACCTCACCCGCCAGGGGTTTAAAAGACAATCTAGGGCAGTTGCAAAAACCCAGTCCTGGTGTCCTTACACACATCCTACTTTTGTCGGCTGGGAAACGCAAAGTAAGATCAATTTGTGCTTAAATTAGGCGCCATTATTATGACGTTTGTTAACAAGGCGAGGCGACATGAATTCTCATAAAGTTCTTGTATTCACCGGCGCAGGCGTGAGTGCCGAAAGTGGCATTAGCACCTTCCGAGACTCTGGCGGCTTGTGGGACAACTACCCCGTAGAGCTGGTGGCCAGCCCCAGCGGTTGGCGCAACAACCCAAAGTTAGTGCTCGAATTCTATAATCGACGCCGCGCAAATGCCGCTCAGGCACAACCAAACCCAGCCCACATTGCAATAGCCGAGCTCGAAAAAAAATTTGACGTGACGGTGGTTACGCAAAATGTCGATGATCTGCACGAGCGAGCCGGTTCCAGCAGGGTGCTGCATCTACATGGCGAGCTCAGCAAAGCCCGTAGCTGCCTCGATGAAAACTTAACGTATTCTATTGGCAATAAGCCCATTCAGCTGGGAGACAAATGCGAACTCGATAGCCAGCTTCGCCCACATATTGTATGGTTTGGGGAAATTCCCTTCTTTTTAGATGAGGCTAAAAACGCCTTTAAAGATGCCGCTTATGTTTTAGTGGTAGGTACATCGTTGCAGGTAGAGCCAGCGGCCAGCCTGGTAAATAGTGCGCCCTTTAAAGCCAAAAAAATCATGGTGACGCTCGAGATCGAGCACTCACCTAAAGGTTTTGAGTTGCAGCGCGGCAAGGCAGGGCAACTGGTGCCTCTAATTTGCCGCCAGTGGCTGACTCGAGCTTGAGCCACACCAAATACCCCCTTCGATTGAGTTTTAGCGCATAGTATTGTGCGTGGGAGCCGTGGCATTATAGGTGGCGACGCAGTTGGCGAATGCTGCTTGCCGCACACAGCGGCCGTTAGATTACTTTTAAGTTTCCAGGGTAAACACCATGCAAAAAAATAAAAAACTGACTATGTCGTCGGCTGCTAAGGCGACATTGTTAACCACCTCATTATTTACCACCTTACTATTAACAGCTTCAATATCCAAACCCGCATTAGCCGAGGCGTTTTGCCAAACCTTGCCCCAAAAAGCCAAACAAGATCTCTCAAAAATTAAATTTACTAAAGTGTTGGAGCTTAAACCCCTAACTCCTGGATTTGCCGTTTTAGAGGGCCCAGTTTGGATGGGTGATAGCTTGTGGATGTCCCATATCGGTATGCCCAGTGACAAAAACCCCAACCCTGCAGATATTATTGCTTACCGCGACGGCAAAGTGAGCACCGTAAAAAAAGGTTACGGCGCCAACGGACTAAGCTTTAATGCCGGTGGTGAATTGGTGGCAGCTCGCCACTTAGACGGCACCATCACCCGAGTAGACGATGGCAAAGTACTGGCGGCAAAGTACGCCAAGAAACGATTCAACTCGCCCAACGATTTAGTGATTTCTGCCGCGGGGGATATTTATTTTTCCGACCCAGACTGGCAGAACCCGCAACCCAGCCAAGCAAAACAATTGATGTATCACGTGTCCACTAGTGGAAAAATTACGGGTTTTGGCAGCGTAATGGAAAAACCCAATGGGGTCATGTTATCCAAAGACGAAACCAGCCTTTACACCGGCGGCGTGAACGGCATGTTTAAATATGCTCTTAAACCCGATGGCAGCGTTATAGATAAACCACAGCCAGTGGCGAAAGCGGCGATACCCGAAGGCGTTGATGGCATGAGTCGCGATTGCGCGGGTAATCTCTACGTCACGGCTGCCGATAAACTGCATATACTCGCGGCATATAGCGATAAAGTGCTCGCCAGTTACCCCATACCCAAAGCCACCAATGTTGCATTTGGCGGCAAAAACCTATCAACAATTTACGTTACGACATTGGGGGAGAAGCCCTCGCTTTGGCAAGCCAACAGCGCTATTCCCGGGCTACCTTATTAATCGATATCAAATAATTTAAGCGCTTAACAAACCCTTAACTATTTAACATTAATTGCGATAAGCCCAAATTAATCAGTTGCCACTATACGGCGAGAATTACCGTATTCGACACATAAAAAAAGCAAGCTACTTTAGCTTGCTTTTTTAGGAGTATAGAACGGGCTAAATAGCTACAATATTCTCGGCCTGTGGGCCTTTTTGGCCTTGAGTAACACTGAACTGAACTAATTGACCTTCAGTGAGGGTTTTGAAGCCCGAGCTTGCAATTGCACTATAATGCGCAAAAAGGTCTGGGCCAGATTTTTGCTCAATAAAGCCAAAACCTTTAGATTCATTAAACCATTTTACGGTGCCGGTTGTTGTATTTGACATAAAACATATCCTGTAGACGAAACTGTTGGAATGCCTAAAGTAAGGCATAGATAAGCGGGAAATATAGACTGATATTTAGAAACGACAGGACGAAGAATAAACAATGAGGCAACGAAATGAAGATAATAAAATGTAGACTTTCTTTCTAGCTTTGAAGAGAGTATAGACCATACACTGCAAAGTCAATCAATTTTTTAGTACAGCCCTAACCGACGCGTGAAAGCGATTGGCCCGAGAGCACTAAGAATTTGAGCAGGCTTAATACTGGGATTTACTGGAAGTTTTCTCGCGATAAACCACGCGAAAAAGTGCCTTGAAGGCAGGCTTAACGATTTGGCAAGGGGTTTATTTAATGTTAACAATAGCGGCTTGCAAAAGGCGCTTAAATTGAGCGCAATAGTGCTTTACTGAAACTTTTATAGCAAATCCCTTTGCTGCGTTTTTGCTAATCCTTTTGCAACTATTTTTACCAAAAAACTTACTACTGCTTTAACTACCAGAGCGGCGTATTCAAGCAATCAACTCATTCAAAGCAGCAACTATGCAAGCCTTAAATATCAAAGGAGTAGGCTACAACAAATTTCATGTCATCATTATTGTAGGTATCAGTCTCGTCGGTAGTGTCCAAATCGGTCTGGCTTATGGTTAGCGTAAATGCTTCTTTGGCAAAAGATACATTGTAGTCAATGTAATCGTAAGTTTCCTGATCACCAAAGTTAAACGCCTCCACGAAGTCGCCTTCATGGTAACCCGCATGGAAGCCCACAGACCAACCATCAGATAACTCCATGCCGTAGTCCAAGGATACGTAGAAAGCTGACCCAAAGCCAAAATCGGCTACACCGCCACCCTCGCCAACATAATCTTCTTCATCGGGCTCTGTATGGGCGAGCAAGTTAAGTGTTGCGCTAAAGTCGCCAAGACCTAAACTGAAAACAAGTTCGGAAAAGTCGAAGGCAACGTCTTCATTGTAATTGATATACAAGTAGGAGACATCGTAGGTAAAAGCCCCCGCCTCACCACCATAACCAAAATACAAGTCGTGTTCGTAAGAAAAGTCATCTCCACCAGGACTGACGGCATTGCCATAGCTCACATTGGAAATCCAGGTGCCGGCATAGAAACCTGACTCGCTGGAATAGTCTACCCCACCGGAAACTGCTGGCTGATCCGTGGTCTGGGTTAAGCCCCGCCAAAGGTAGTTATTGGATACACTAAGGTTAGCGGAAACCTCAGCCTGTGCAGCGGTAGTGGCCAAAAAGGCACTTGCAGCGATTACTTTAACTAGCGTTTTCATAGGATACTCCCCCAAGAAGATAATAATTAACAACCTATTTACTGAAATTGAACAATCTAAAATCACTGGTGGCGGACAACAAAAAACAACTTGCTACGCGCCACTAAGTATCCCTATTTTTTAACTCCAATGCTCACTATTAGTGCAGAAATCACCAATACCACAACCCAAGGAACCTTCAGCAGGTTCAGTTAAAGTTGATGGCAGTTATTATCAGTAGCTACTAAACAATAAGGAGGTCGCACTTGGCAATAAACAATGATGGCTTGATCGGAACAAACCCTGCAGTGAACAAATAAAGTACTTTTATATATCGGAGCCAGATCAAAACAGAAAAGCACTCGTTATAGGAACGCTGCTAATATACTAGGTAGTGCAAGCATATGCAACGTTGTTGCAATACTGGTAGGTATACAAGACAACCGCCGGTTTACGATTAGCTGTTTACAATTACCTATGCAAAATACCTATGCAAAATACCTATGCAAAATACCTATGCAAAATACCTAGGTACAATACCTATGTACAATACCTATATAATACAATTAGCTATTGTCGCAGCGCGATCAATTCTAGAAATTCACCCAGCCCCAAAAGAATAGCCATGCGCAGTAATACCAGCACCAATATAAATCGAGAGCCAAAGTATATATGCGCTTTTCGAAAGCTTTAGACACAACGTTATTTTGACTTAGTACAAGTTAAACCTTAGCAGTAATCAGAAGATTTATATAAATCTAAAAAATCGTACAATAATGCGAGTGCAGTTTATTTTACCTATCATTATTTAAGGCAGCCCCCTGAATGT
>JAHQVY010000369.1 GCA_019634095.1 Cellvibrionaceae bacterium | reverse complement strand
TCAAAGATCACATGGGTCGTACCATTGCGATAGGGTGTCTTCAGTTCGTAACGCACCTGGCCATTGGTCGTCACCGCTAGACGCTTTTCTGAAACCGCTGGGCGACTGATGTAGCGACACAGCTGCTCGAGTTTATCGCGTTGATGCGCTTCTGCCATCACTCCGGCATGCAGAGAAAAACCAGCATGGTTGGCCACGCGACTGCTAGCATCGGCCTTATCCTCTCGTCCTGGCAAGGTTTGCAGGGTGAAGACTTTTCGGCCTTGCTGTGGCCCTGTGGCAATCCGGTAGATCACCGAAAACCCCTGCAATTGAGTGAGCACATCGTCTTCGCCCTCTTCCAGTGTTAACCAAGTATTCTCCGTATCACGCTCCAAAATCCCACGCTTTTCCAGGCAGCGGGCGATGCGGTGGTTGAGAGTGTGCGGTAGACGATGCTCAAGACCTTGCTCATCAGCTCAGGATCGCGAGCCAGCAGGAATCGCAATTGGAAAGGAAAACTCAACACCCACTGACGAATGGGCTCCTTGTGCTACCCCTGTTGAGTGAGGAGCGCTACTACAAAAAGCTACGCTACGGCTACGCGCGTGGCCATGAGCCGGTGCAATATGTTAACCGTATTCGCGAGTATCACGATATTTTAGTGAGGGCCTTTTAAGCTAAATTAATCAGTTGCAGCATAGCGAGGGCGTTCAAGGGACTGCCTGCGCGACAGTGTCCTGCGCTACTTTCGCTAAAAATGCCGCCATTTCCGGGCTTATTTCGCCGAAATAGGTGTAGGTCAGTGGGCCAAGGTTGCCCCCATAGAGGCTTAAATACGTCACGCAGGCAGCGAGGTAGGTGCCCGCAAGGGTTGGGTGACTAGCATCAAAATGCTTGTGTAAGCGAATTTCCGGGCGGCGCTTGTAAGCCTCGGCAAAGGCGAGGCCAACGGGAATCATCGGCACCTCGGCTGCGGCAGCGGCCTCGGCGGTGGCCTGGGCAATAACTTGGGTCTGACCGGTTTTCGCGCGCCGATGCGACGCGGCATAGGCCGGCGTCATGTACAGGTAAGGCTGCGCGCCACTTGCGCGAACGTGTTTTGCGTAGTCTGCCACCACGCTTTTGTAGCGTTTGCGTCCTTTTTCACTCAGGGTTTCATGGCTAGCCCCTTGCAGAATAACCGCTGCAAAGGGTTTATCTAAACCAAGGTTATGGTGGTTGAGCAGCCAGGGCAAATTGTGGTGCTCCAGCTTTGCACCGCCAATGGTGGCCGATTTATAGCTAAGCTGCCCCTTCAGTTGCGGTTGCAATTCATGGGCAATGCGCCGCACGTGCCCGTGTAGGCTGTCGTTGTAATACAGATAACTATTGCCCACGAATAAGATATGTGTGAGTGCTGCGGCACTCGCGGTTTTTTTTGCGCTGGAGGGAGGTTCTGCGCCGGCGGCAGTTGCAGTACTCAGCAACAGCCAAAAAAGCCAGAAAAACCACCTATTCCACAAAAAGCCCTTGTATGTTTTCAACATAATATTTTTCGTCAAAATTGCTTGTGCCACGATTAACTCGCTAATTTTTTTTCGCTATTTATCTTCATTATTTATTGGCACTGTTTATCTATGTTGTTCATCACTCTAACCCTTACTTTAGGTCTCAGTGCAGCGTTGCAAAAATCAGCGGAACAATGGCAATAGAAATAACCGACACCACAATAATGCTAAACAGGTTCAGTGAAAAACCCGCTTTTGCCATGTCCGCAATGCTTAATTTTTCTGCGCTATACACAATGGCGTTGGGTGGTGTCGCCACCGGGAGCATAAATGCGCAGCTGGCCGCTAAGGCGATTGGCACAATCAAAACCACCGGCTCGAGGCCAAATTGCATCGCCACTGCGGCAATAACCGGCAAAAAAGTCGCCGTGGTGGCGAGATTGCTGGTCATTTCCGTTAGAAAAACCACCAAGGTGGTAACCATCACCACCAATACCGCCAAGTTAAGTGCAGACAAGTGAGCGATTGCGGAGCCAATCGCCGCAGCCAGACCGCTGCTGCTCACTGCATTGGCCAGCGCCAAGCCACCGCCGAAGAGTATTAGAATGCCCCAGGGTAAATTTTTGGTATCTGACCAGGTTAACAATGTGCTCGGCTTTGCACCGGGTTTTGCGCTGGGAATAAAAAACATCGCCAGCCCCGCCGCGATGGCAATGCCCGGATCTGAAAGGCTGGTTATATAGTTGTCCAATACAGGGCGCGCCGCCCAACTCAGCGCGGTAATAATAAACACCACAGCAATGATTTTCTCTTCCCGGGCTATGGGGCCGAGCTCATCTTTCATGGCGGTGAGTGTGCGGCGGGTGTGCTCCGAGGTTTGAAAATTAAAGGGAAAGGCAAATTTAGATAAATACCACCAAACCAGGGGTAACATAATGAGGGTGACGGGGAGGCCCACCAGTATCCAGCTGGAAAAGGCGATATCGATGTTGTATTGCTCGGCAATAAACGCTGCCATAAAAGCATTGGGCGGTGTACCAATTAAGGTGGCAACCCCGCCCAGGGTGGCGGAATAGGCAATGCTCAGCAGCAAGGCTTTTTGAAAGTGCTGGTGTTCGCGTTCCGAAATATGGGTAACGGTCTCGCCGATCACGGCGATAATTGCCAAGCCCACCGGCAGTAACATCATGGTGGTGGCGGTATTGCTGATCCACATGCTCAGCAGCGCGGATGTCAGCATAAAGCCGCCCATTAAGGATCGGGCATTGCCGCCGGCGGCCGCCAAAATTGTCAGCGCGATGCGGCGGTGTAGGTTCCATTTTTCAATGGCTTGCGCCAATAAAAATCCCCCCAAAAAAAGATAAATAATGGGGTGGGCGTAATTTGCGGTGGTGGTTTTTAAATCACTTACGCCCATTAGCGGAAACAGTAAAATGGGCAGCAGCGCGGTAACGGCTACCGGCACGACTTCGGTCATCCACCACAGGGCCATAATTAACATGCACGCAGCCACTAACCAGGCAGGCTGCTGCAGTGAGTCTGGCGGGCCGAACACCATCATACCCGCCGCGATGATAGGTGCTAACCAAAACACGTATCGCGCTGGGCTAAACGACAGCAAAAACTTGGACATGGGTAGCCTTAATAAAATAGAAAACATGGCTTTTGTTAACCTGTTGGTTAGTCTGTTTATTCGTCTTTTTATTCGTCTGTTTATTCGTCTTTTCGTTAACTTATTAAGAGAATTGCCCGTGCAATAACGTTATTCCAGTTAGAAAAACATTTTGACATCCAAGTAAACGCTGCGGCCAAAATCGTTGTGTGAGTCCGCATTAAAACCAAAGGCATCACTGGTTAAGGGCGCGCGCTGATTGCTTAAATTCCTGACCCCCAGGCGGTAGCGTGTATCGATGCCAGTGACGTCGGTTCGGTAATCAAAGGTGGCGTTGTAGGTGGTCATTGCAGCCACATTAAAGCGGGTGCCGTCATCTAAGGTAATTTCGGGAAGGTAAAACTCGCCGAGCCGGAAAGCAGCGAGTGACGCGCCAAAGGCTCCGTTACGCCAAGATAAACGCGCGCTGTGTTTCTCATCCTGATTGCCGCCGGCACCGATCAAATCAAAGAAACCTTGCACTTGTACACTCTCCGGCAAAATGCCCGCTTGTTGCGCCTGCACCAGTTCGGCGGCGGCACCACCGGCCTTTTGCTCAAATCGGGTTAAAAAAGCGCCGTTGTATTTAAAACCAAAGCGACCGATGGCGGTATCGAGGTCGTAGTACACTCCTATGTCGTAACCTTCAACGCTGCGTGTGTCGAGGTTGGTGTAGCGGTCAAACACTTGAATTACTTCCCCTGCGGGGCAAATGCCGGCCGCTGCGTAAATGTCGGCGGCGGTTTGGTCGATATTTACGCTGCGCTCGACGGCTGCGTTGAAACTGCGTTCGCAGTTAGCGTTGCCGTTTTCAATGCGGCGCAGCAGGTCTAGGGCGAGATGGTTTTCTTCGCCGAATAAACCGACGCTTTGCTGTTTTTTGATTGACCACCAATCGGCGGTAATGGTGAGCCCTTCAAAAGGCATCAACGAAAAACCGATCGACGTATTTTCCGACTCTTCTGGCACCAGCTCGGCACTGCCTTCGGCGACCCGCTGCATGGAAGTTTCACAGTCGAGAATATCTTGGTTGGCGTCGCCGCCATTTTCCGCGGCATACAAACAGGCCACATCGCTGCGCGTTACCTGGCGCACCAGCAAGCTCTCGTTCACCGTCACCAAATTCGGAACGCGATACGCTTCTGACCAAGAGCCGCGCAGCAATAGCCCGTCAATAGGGGTCCAGCCGAAGGCGGCTTTGCCCACCGTGGTGGAGCGACCAATATCATCAAAGTCTTCGTAGCGCGCCGCGAGTTGAATGTCTAAATTTTCCAATACGGGAATTTGCAGTTCGGCAAACAGCGAACTGACTTGGCGACTGCCTTCGCTGTCGGAGGTTGGGCTGGAGTTCACGACATCGGAAATAAACGGAAAGGTGCTGCCGTCTTCGGCGGTGGCCGTGATGGTGCCATCGAGACGGGGGTCGCGATCGTCGACAAACGCTTCTTCTCGCCACTCAAAACCCGCCAAAAAACCCACCGTCCCCGCAGGCAGTGAAAACAGCTGAGAGTTAGACAGCTTCACGTCAAAGGTAGTTAGCTCGGTTTGGTTGTTGCGATACACACTCACCAGGGCGCGCTCTATATTCGAATTCACACCGCCGCTGAATGGGTTGTAGGCTGCGGCGGTGGTGTCGCTGAGGGCTTGCTGAATAAGCGTATTGGACAGGCGGTTTTGCGTGGTTTCATCTTTGGTAGCGCGCGACCACGACAGAGCACCCTCCCAATCCCAACCGCGATAGTCGCCGCGAAAGCCCTGCAATGCCCGGTAAGTGGTGCTTTGGTTAGTAACAATGCGAGGCAATTCGGTGAAGCGATAATTTTCGATATCCCAGGCGACCCCCTCACAGGGCACGTCGCTGCCAATCAGGGAATCGGGGAGTCGGTTGGGTGAACCGCAGGGCCCGAGTATGTTGTAGTAGTTGTCTGCGGCAATCACTAGGTCGACGATACTCGGGCGCGACGGATTACGCAACTGTTCGGTTTCCGCGCGATAGCCCAGCAATTCGGTGAAGCTTTCGACACCGTTATTTAAGCTGTGATGAATATTGATGAACAGGTTAAAACGGTCCAGTTGTGAGGCCAAATCGCGGTTGTCGTTGAGGTTGTACCGAGACACGCCGCCGACGTCGGCGTTGCCGCAAATTTGTTGGTTAATGTCGTATTCGCACGCGGCATTGCCGAGGGGATACACCTGTAAATCACCGGCGTTATCCACTAAGCCCCGTGCGCTTAAACCGTATTCGTCGCTGGCGCCGCGCATGTCGAATTGGCCGTATATATCGTGGGCACTGCTATTGCGGAAAGCGATGTCCTCGCGCCAGGGGGAATCCTCGGGCAGCAACTCGCGGTGGTCGGGTGAATGCCATTTGGGGTCGTCGCGGGAATTAACACGGTCGCGGTGATAATAATTAAAAAACACGCTGACATTGGTCTTGCCTTGGTTGAAAAACTCACCCCACTCTGCGGTCACGTTTTGGTCGTCTCTTGGCAGGTTGTCGTACTCGGTCCACTTTAAACGCAGGTTAAAACCTTCGAAATCATCTTTGAGTACCGTGTTAACCACCCCGGCAACGGCATCGGCACCGTAAATGGCGGAGGCCCCGTCGCGCAATATTTCTAAACGCTCGATGCCCCACACCGGCAAGGTTTGTGAATTCACCGAGCTGACGGACACCGAGCTGCCCCCAATGGTTTCCGATTGGTAAGTGGCAGCGTTCACCAAGCGGCGGCCATTCAGCAGTACCAGTGTGTTGCCAGTGCCGAGGTTGCGCAAATTGAAGGCGCCCACATCGCCGCGGGCGGCATTCACACCACCGCTGATATTGCGGCTGCCCGCTTCGTTAAAAAAGTTTTGCCCCTGTTCGGGAATCATCTGCAATAATTCATCGCCCGAATCGATACCCATTATTTCAATATCTTCAGAGCCTACCACCGACACAGCCAAGGCGTCGGATATATTTGCGCCGCGAATTTGCGAACCGACAACAACAGTTTCTTCCAGCGGCTGATCGAGCGTTTGTTGCGATATCGCTTTTGTGACCGGTGTTGCTTGGCTGTTTTGGGTATTGTTTTGGGTATTGTTTTGGGTGTTATCTTGAATGGGTTTTTGAACAGCCTCTTGCGCGTTTGCCATAGCCGCGGGTAGCAAAGGTAGTGTGATGACAGGTAGCGCGACGCTGAAAGCGCTGATCGCTGCCGCGAGCGTTGAGTTGGTGCAGGGTTTCATCTGGTGACGACCTCTCTATTTTTATTCTGGTTTTTTATTCTGGTTTTTTATTTTGGTTTTGATAGGTCATCATGATAGTGAATACAAGGCCGCTAAAATACGCTTTGTGACGATAATTATGGGGATCTAACCGCCCATAAAATTGCGTAATGGGTGAGATCCACCCATTACCCTAAGTTAATCAATATGGCGTGAGGCTCAATGCGTGAGGCTCAATAACCTTACAAAACTTACAAGTCGTTTTTGTAATCGTTTTTATCTAAGCCGTATTTTTGCATCTTTTCATAAAGGGTTTTTCTGGGAATATTTAACTGCGCGTGTACCGACTTGAGCCTGCCAGCACAGCGTTTTAAGGCATCGTGTATCAGGGTTTTCTCAAAACGGTTAACTTGTTCGGCCATGCTCAAATTTAAGCTGAGGTCGCTGTCGCTCTCACCGGCGCCAAACACCGAGTGGTCGCCGGTAAGCACAAAACGCTCTGCTACATTGCGCAGTTCGCGAATATTTCCCGGCCAAGTGTGGGTTTGCAACCAGGCTTTTTGGTTTAATGTAGGCCGGGGAGCGCGTATTTGATAACGACTGCTAGCCAAGCGCAGAAAGTTTTCAAACAGCAGAGAAATATCCTCCACCCGCTCCCGCAAGGGGGGCACCCTGACGTGAATGACATTGAGGCGATAATATAAATCGGCGCGAAATTGCCCTTGATCGACCAAGGCTTGAATATCCGAGGTTGATGATGACAACACGCGAACATCCACTGCCATACACTCATTGCTACCAATGGATCGCAGCTGTTTTTCCTCAAGAAACCTGAGGAATTTCATTTGTGCGCCGGGAGATAAATTTTCAATATTATCCAGCAATAAGGTGCCGCGATCTGCGGCAACAATTTTGCCACTGGGGCTGTGTTTATTCGGCGGCGGGTTAAGCTTGTAATCGCCAAACAATTCTCTATCCATTAATTCGTCGGGAATCGCCCCGCAATCCAGCACCACAAAGGGGCCTTTGGCTCGCTTGCTGTGGTCATGTAAAAAACGGGCGACCAGTTCTTTGCCCACGCCGGTTTCCCCCATAATCATGACATTGGCCGGGGTGTCTTTGACTCGGGTGAGCGTGCGTCGCAGCTCTTTTATTTTTGGATGATTGCCAAGCACCCGGGGGCCCGGGCCACTCTGCGCATCCAGTTCTTCTCGCAAGCGGCGGTTTTCCAGAACCAGGTTGCGGTGGTCTTGAGCCCGTTTCACGCTATCGATAAAGGTGTCGGTGGCAAAGGGTTTTTCGAGGAAGTCATAGGCCCCCTTGCGCATACTTTCCACAGCCAAACTGATATCGCCGTGCCCAGTAAGCAGGATAATAGCGAGCTGCGCATCAATTTCGAAGGCTTTGATCAAAAATTCCAAACCATCCATATTGGGCATATTAATATCGGCGATGATCACCCCATCCCACTGTGTATTTAATAGGGGAAGCACTTTTTCTGCGCTGGTAAACCAGTCGACCTGGTAGTGGTGAAGTGTCAGGGTTTGTGCCACAGCACGACAAATATCGGGTTCATCATCGATGACAATGACTTTTTTTGCTTCGCTCAAATTACGCTCCTGGCTGTTCTTCTAACGGGGCCTTTAACTATGCTTCCGGTGGTATCCTTGACTGAGTTTCGGAAAAGTAACGCTTCAGTCGGATACAAAATTCGGCTCCGCCCTCAGGCGGTGACAGCACGGTAATTGTTCCACCGAAAGAGGCTACTATACGTTTTGACAAGGTTAAGCCCAAGCCTAAGCCCGCCTTTTTGGTAGTGAAAAAAGGCTCGAATAGTTTTTCTCTGTCGGCATCCGCGATGCCTTTGCCATTGTCGATAATGCGAATACACACGGTTTGTGCATCGGCTTGTATACTTAGCGTAATACTTGGCGACGCGCTGTTGGCCACCGCTTGAATCGCATTATTTAGCAAGTTAATAATCACTTGCTCTAGCGGAATCTTTTCTGCCATCACGTAGCAGTCCGGGGCGATTGCCGCACTGTGAAACGCCACTTGGGCTTTGTTTAATTTATTTTCCAGAATGGCAATTGCGGCATCAACGCTATGGCAAAGCCGCACTGCAGTCACCTTGCCGGTGGCTTTACGCGAGAATATTTTATATTGTCCCGAGATCTGGGCTAACATCTTGTTGAGTTTTAGCAACTCGCCGAGATTTTCTGAAAGCTGATCAAGCTGCCCTCGTTTCGCCAGTAATAGCGCATTTTCTATATAGATTCGCATTGCCGATAAGGGCTGGTTCAGCTCGTGATTAATGCCCGCCGACATCTCACCTAACAGGGCCAGCTTGCCCGCCTGTATCAGCTCTTGCTGGGTCATTTTTAAGGTGTTTTCTGTTTGATGCTGTTTTTCAATGGTGGCGCGCAACTGGGTATTGGATTCACGCAGCGCCGAGGTGCGTTCATCCACCAGTTGTTCGAGGGTTTCGTTGACGCACTGTAAATCGTTTCTCGCCTCGGCGGTGCGCCGCCACGAAATTGCTATCAGATTCACCAGTACAAAAAACACCGTGAAGATTAAGGTGTTGACGACGATTGGGCGTGTTACAACACTCGCGGGCACCAGTGCCGACAAGTACCATTCCATATCACGCATGGGGCGCACTACAAAAGTAAAGCGTGTATCGGCGCCATCTTTGGGTAGCGTGATACGGGTTATTTTTAGAACATCCTCCAGCGAGCTGTATTGAGTAAGTGGCGCGAGTTCGCTATCACCAAACTTGCGCTGTTGTAGCAGCTCGAGTTTGGTGGTTTGCGGCAGCGCAGTGAGAGCGCCGTAATTCCATTGAGCATGGGTACTAAAAAACACCACGCCGTGGTTATCGAGTAACAGATAATCCACATTTTTATCGGGAATTTGTTTCTCAATGGCATGTAAGGCCACTTTGATAACCAGGGCGCCAATCACCTCTGAGCCGTGCATAATCGGGTGAGAAAAATAATAACCCCGCTTACCAGATACCGTACCCAATGCAAAATAGTGACTGTCATCCCCAGCTAAGGCTTGCTGAATATAGGGCCGAAAACCATAGTCAACGCCGACAAAGCTATCGCTAGCTTGCCAATTACTCGATGCCGCGGTTAGCCCGTGCCGGTTCACAACATAAACGGCATCACTGTCGATACCTCGGTTGTATGCACTCAACAGGCGATTCAGTGCCTGGTAGGATTGCCCTGGCTTTTCGCTGCCCTCACCTTTTTCCCTGCCTTCACCGCGCAGGCTCGACTGAATTAAGGGGTGCATGGCCAACACGCGAGGCAAAGAGCGATAGCGCTCCAGTTCGATATCTAGGCGAAATGCCAGCTCATCGAGCCTCAGCTGGGCCCGTTCGCGGCTCGAATTTTCCGAATGGTAATAGGTAAAAGCCACCACAAAAAAACTTAGCAAGGCCCAGGTGACTATGGGCATCACCATCAGCGCTTTTCTTGAGTGAGCAAAAAACGCTAGGCTGGTAAGGCGTTTTCTTAAAATATTGAGCTTATTGCCGCCCATGGTGCCGTGTCTCCTACGCCCTGTGTCTGGCGCTGCGCTTTGCCGCAATCTTGGGCATCCATGCGCGTAGATCTTGTTTCAAAGAAATAAATAAGAAATAAACCAATATGTCGTGACAAAAGAACCCTTAAAGCGTTTTATTATTAAGTAGTGAGTCGATTTTATAGTGCCACCAAATCGAGAAAGCGAAGGCTGCTCCCATCACTTATATTCGGCCTGCAACTCTTCCGCCCACTTACTTGAATAGTTTTTATGTTTCTAGAGTGCGGCAGTAATTGCCAAGCTCAAACAAGATTTAATTGCAGCTTGTAATGGTTGCTGAACTATACAGCCGTGGCCGCAAACGCCGATCCCTCGCAGTCTCGCGCAGCACGAATACCTTTAGGCCATCGCCGCCCCCTCTTCTCGGCAAAATTCTGCATATTAGTTACCCTACCTACACAGCTAGCATAGCGTCGATTAAAATGCTTAACTTGCTCAAGCCACTGATCGGGGTCGATACCGAACTGCTGCAAGATAGATGGCATATCGGAGCGAATAACACCGCGCTTATCGTCGCGAATCGCTCGACCGGTTTTATCTACCAGCACAAAATAATCTTCTCGCGTAAAGGGTAAGGCATCGTGAATATCGGTGTGTGAGGAACCGCTAAACGGCATCAGCCCCTGCTCCGGTAAATTATCCAAAGCCAGTTCGGTTTTTAGTTGCCTTTGCTGCTGCACTTTTACAACAACCTGTTTTTCACTCTTAGTTTTTTTGCTTTTATATTTAACATAATCAAACAGGCGTTGCTGAATAGACGTAAAATCACTGCTTTCTGGGTCTTTTTCTATACCCGCACGTATCGGGTTTAAATCCACATAGGCCATGCAACTGAGCAGCGCCGTTTCATCTAACAGCGCCTGGCTTTTATAGCGCCCCTCCCAGAATCGGCCCTTGCAGTTTTCTTCCTGGTTGGCCATGCGCGCAATAGTTTCGTTAACGCCGCGCATAAACCAACTAATATCGTACAAGCGCTCGCGCCACACCTCTATTAAGGCGTAAACCACTTCTAGCGAAGCTTTATCCATGGCTTTTGGGTTTTGTAGCCAGCGGTCTACCAGCACGGAACCTTTATATAATTGCAGCCAGCGCTCTACCACCTCTTCTCGCGTCCAAGCTTCTGCTCTGGCCTTATCCACATGTAAAACCACGTGGTAGTGATTGCTCATTACAGCATAGGCGCAAATATCGATGGAATAAACGTAAGAGAGAAATTTTAGGCGCGAGACAATCCATTGTTTGCGGTGATC
>JAHQVY010000368.1 GCA_019634095.1 Cellvibrionaceae bacterium | reverse complement strand
GACTTTTTTCAAATACGTTCGCACCATGGAGCGAAGGCTCGCATTGTGGATTCGGGTTTTGTCGTTTTGCCGGGCGCGCTTCTTGGCTTGAGCTGAGTTTGCCACCGCGTGTTGCTCCTGTTAAAAATTAATGGGTTAAAAGATGGTTGGTAATGCGTGTATATCGTGTTCACTAGAAACCAGCGATCTCTGTATCGCGGCCGCTGCCGATAAACACCAACAGCGATCGACACTGAGCTTCACTTGTGAAGACTTTTTATGGGCCTTCAAATATAGGCTTTAGGCAGCCTTCCGGCTCGGTTTTAAACAGATAGCCCTTAGGGGCGCGGTATTATCCTTTATTTTATTGCTTTGTCAATAGTTGGTAGCCGTTGAAAACAGCTCGTGAACACTGTTTGTTTGTGGTGCCGGTTAAATGGGGAGGTGGTTAAATGGGCCGGTGCTTAAACGGGCAGTCGCACCTCGAAAATGACTCCGCTATTGTCAGCAATATTGTAGCCTTGTACTTCGCCGCGATGAAAGTCGACGATAAGGCGCACGATATATAGACCGAGCCCGAGGTGATGACTGTCATTGGCATCGTTGCTTTTTTCCCTTACCGACACCATCGAATCAAATAGTTGCCCGTGCATATGCTTTGGCAGCGGCGGGCCCTGGTTAAATACCGTAAACACCAAATGCCTCTCATGACGGTAGAGCCCCAGCTCGATAACTCCGCCACTGTGGCAAAAGTCGGCCGCGTTATCCACCAGTTTGTCAAGCATTTGTACCAGCAGTTCTCCCGAGGCCATACACTGCAGTTTTCCCTCATCATCGCGAATGCGCAATTTGAATTTCACATGGCCGTAGACATCTTCATAAGCGGCTTTGAGGTTTTGCAGCAATTCATCGCAGGGGATTTTCTCCATTTCCGCGCCGCTAATGGCCTGTTCTACACGGCTAGCAGCGCTCATTGCATTGAGAATATTTGACAAGCGCGAGGTGCCGAGCTTGGCTCGTTCGGCATAAACCCCCGCTTGTGGATTAAGTTGCTCGTGTTCTAAGTTGTCTAGGGAGGATTGCACAATGGCCAGCGGGGTGCGCAACTCGTGAGACAGTTTGCTGGAGAGAGTGCGTAGGTAATTCGTGTACTCACGCAAACGAGATAGCAAGTGTGCGTAGTTGCGCGACAAATCGCCGAGTTCGTCGCGGTTGCTTAGCACCGGAAAGTTGTCGGCGATTTTACCGGTGTCGGTAACCGCCGCTGCGGTGGCGCGGCTAAGTTTGCGAATTCGCCAGGACAGCCAGGTGGCGTAAGCCAGAAAAACCAGGCCGGTAAAGGAGGTGGTGATCAGAGAGTAAAATAGCATGCGGTAAAACGCACTGCTGGTCATTGATACGAGGGAGTCGGCGCTTTGATCGAGCACCACTAAGCCCAGTATCTTGCCATGCTCAGCGCCAATCGCCTGGGCCAGGCGCACCACGCTGTTGTCGTCGCCGTAGCGGTACCAGCCCGCCAGTTCTCGCCCGGAAACGTTGGCGCTGCGGGCCGCCGCAATCTCCGGTGTTTCAAAGCGGCCCGAGCTTAGCGGAGAGTCGAGATTGGGCAAATTGTCATCGCCGATCACTGTTTGATAGAACCAGTGAATAAAGCCGTGTTGTTGTTCATGATCTGACGGCGTTTCGACGCTGCCATCCAGTGCCAGAATTTCGCCCTCGGGGCTGCTCACGGCCATGCGCAGTCCAGGTTGTTGGAAAATGGCAAGGGCCTTTTTGACCTGTGCCGTGTGAAATAGGGGTTGTGGAGCAGGCGCAAATGCCAGGTGATTGCCGACGCTTAGGCCCGTTTGAAAGTTGTGCACACGAATGCCCAATTTTTTGTCAGCCCAGCGCCGGGGCAGAGAGAGTTCAACTCGATAGCCGTCTTGTGATTCGATCCAGCTGCCCTGCAAAGCATACGCCGGTGAAAACTTATCCTCGCGGTATTGCATGACCTGCGCCCGCCCGGGGCCGGGTGCAAACACGTAGAATTGCCTGTTTTGGTTCAGCTGTAACAGCAGGTGATCACTGGTGGTGGGTGAAGGCATCGCTGGGCTCGCGTAGTGAATGTTAGCGTCGCCGATCTGCAAGTAGAGAAATATGCGATCGCCGTACAACCCGCCGGTCGCGCTGAGTTTAAAAGGGTCTGCCCCTTGCTGATCGGCGATGATTTGTCGCCGGTATTGCAGCCACTCTTCGTCATAGCCATCAATAATGGGGGGGCCGGCCAGGGGGTGCAAATAGAGGGGGTGAGTTTCCGCGGGGGCGTTAAAGCGCTTAATTTCCCGCTGCAGATCTTCGCGGCTGGCCAGGTAAGCAGCCACCACCCTTGCGGAAGCGCGCAGGGATTCAACTTGCCCCTGTTTGAGGGTGCGTTCCATTTCCTGGATAAATTGCAAGCCGGCCCAGGGCAGGCTGAGCGTTATAAGGCTGAGCAGCAGCAGTTGCTTGCGTAAGGTCATTGCGGATATCGCGCGGCGTTAAGAGTCTTGTACCCAGCGGTAACCCATACCATAGGCTGTTTGAATACAGTCAAATTTCTGGTCCAATTCTTTGAATTTCTTGCGGATACGTTTGATGTGGGAGGTAATGGTGTTGTCGTCGAGAATCACGTTGGCAGCATCCATTAACTGCTGGCGGTTTTTAACGTGCCCGGGGTGCAGCGCTAGGGCGTGAACAATCCACAGTTCGGTCACTGTGAGGTCGACCAATTTACCGGCCCAGTCAACTAACATGCGATCCATATTCAGGGTTAGCGAGCCGCGGCTTATTTGGCTCTCTTGGCTGCTGGGTTTTTGCAGTGCATCGATGCGTCGAAACAGGGCGGTGATCCGCGCCAGCATTTGTGGCTGGCTGATATTTTTAGTGAGGTAGTCGTCGGCACCCAAGCGCAGGCCGGAAATCACATCGAATTCGCTGTCGCGCGCGGTGAGAAAGATAATCGGCAGCTCCGGGGCGCGACTGCGCAGGTCTCGGCAGAGTTCGAAGCCACCTTCTATGTCGTCTCCCAAGCCGATGTCGATAATCGCCAGGTCCGGCAGCCGCGAAGCGAAGGCAGCGGTGGCCTCTTTTCGGGTGCTGTAATGGCTTACCTTGTAACCTTGGCGCCGCAGCGCATCGCAGTAATTTTGGGCAATGGCGTCTTCGTCTTCAACGATACCGATATGTCGCATGGTCAATCTGCTATGTAATTTCTCTTTAGTTTTCGAATTTGTGCTGTACCTGTACGGCGTTATTTTAAGGTCCATGCTTGACCTGCTATGCGCCTCAATCTAGAGTCGATCTAATAATACTAAGGCTAGAGTCTATCGCAGGCCAGAGTGGCGCGCTTGCATCCTGCCGATGATCCCGTGAGCATGTTCCGTCAGTCTATCGCTTTTAGGGGAGTCCGCCCAACAAGTTTGGCGCGGTTAACACCCATTGCCATAATGTGTACCGCAGTGGATTGATAGTCTGCCGCTGGCCGCTCCAGCGAATAGGCTTTCCGCCGCTTTCTTGCGAGTAATCACTTGCTTTATTTCTTTATTGATTAAATTTTACGGGGGTTTTTATGTATCCATTTTTGGTGGCCGATATTGGTGGAACCAATGCGCGCTTTGCTACGGTTTTAGGTAAGGATCGCGGCCACTACCAACTTCAGCATATCACCAAATTAAGCGGGCGTGACCACGCTTCATTTTCTGCTGCCTTGAGGACCTATCTCGATGAACTGGATATGCCGCAGCCCAAATACGCTTGTATAGCGATTGCCGGGCCCGTTGACGGCAGTTCTATCAAAATGACCAATTTGCCCTGGGCTTTTTCCGCCGAGGGTTTAGCCGAGGAGTTTAGCTTTGACTCTGTACAATTGATGAATGATTTTGCCGCCCTTGCAGCAGCCACTAGTGAGCTCGCGGAATCTCATTTGCAGCTTATAAAACCGGGGGAGGCAGCGCTTCGCGGTAACAAGGCGATACTGGGCCCAGGTACCGGTTTGGGGGTTGCCGGGTTGGTTAATGCCAATGGTCACTGGCAGCCTATTTCCAGCGAAGGTGGCCATGTGAATCTCGCCCCCTCTACCGCCCTAGAGTGCGAGGTGATTGCTGCGGGCATGAAGCGTCACGGCCACGTTTCCGCAGAAACCTTTATTTCAGGCCCGGGTTTGGTTAACTTGTATACAGCGCTCGCCGATGTCAGGGGGGAATCGGCCCTGCACGTGCAGCCGCAGCAGGTGTCTGCAGCCGCTGTAAGTAACAGCGATGCTTTGAGCCGCCAAAGCTTGCAACTGTTTTGCAGCTTTTTAGGGGCGCTCGCGGGCAACTTGGCACTCACTTATGGCGCCAAGGGAGGAGTCTATTTGGCGGGTGGTATTTTACCGCGTTTGATCGACTTTTTTCGCAGCAGCGAATTTAATCAGCGGTTTTCAGAAAAAGGCATTATGAGTAATTACTTAACGCACATACCTGTGAATTTGGTGGCTTACGAGTATTCGGCGCTGCTCGGTGCAGCCGCTTGGCTGGACCAAAAAGTCGCGACAAAACACACCTAATATTATTCCTATCTTAAAATTATTTTTAGGTCAATCGCTAACTCGTAGGCTTTACTGCGGGTTAGCCCGCTGTTTTTTGTGCCGGCGGAACGCTGCGGCGCTATTGGTTTTATTTTTCAGTCTCTGCCCGTTTCGTTGCGCTCGGCAGTCTAGGCGGTTTTACAGCAAAAAGTTGCAAAGTGTAGGCTGCGCCATGTCTCAGGGATACTTATAAGTGAGACATCAATTCCAAAAAAATACTGATTATTTCATTTCTGTGGCAAGATCGCTATTAACGGCTTTGCTCCTTTTTGGGGGCCGCTGGTTTTTTCTCGGTGCTTTCTGAGAACATTTTTTTAATTTTATTACTTAATAAAAAAACGCTTTTGGAAAATATTTTATCGATTTCAATCCGCTTTTATAGTGAGTCTTGCATTAGTGATATAAATATTGTTGTCGGCACATTTATTTTGTCTGAGGTTCGAGCGTTTTTATTAATGGGCGCCCAGTTTAGTGGCTGGATCTCGTTAATAACCATTTTGATTTTTATGCTTGTTTTATAGGTTTTTTCTTTCTTTTAAGTGGTTGGGTTTGTTTTTTCGAAATTTAAAAAAATAGTTGCTGTGCTTTTGCGGCAATTGTATGGCTTTTGCCATGGTTGGTTTATTTGTAATCCGTGTTGCTGGGTTTTTAGTGCGTCTGTTACCTGCGGTTGCAAAACGTTCTCTGTATGCAATACTCAAAGCAATAAAATTTTTATTGCTGTGGCCTTTCCGGTAATATTACGTATGTTTTGAAGTTTTTTGCCCAGGTTGAGGAAGTTGTTTCATTTTGAGTGCTACCGTCACTATCTTTGCTGTTGGCAACTCGGTCACATAGTTAATGAGGAAAAAGTTTGGTTTCTATGTATTGGCCTTTTTAACAATTACCTTTTTATGAAAAATGTTATTTGTTCAACCTTTTATTTTTTTGGGGCAACGTATATTGAGGTTGCGTTGGGAGGGGACAACAATAGGTAGAATAGTTATGGCGTATTCTGAAAATTTAGCGACAAGAATAAGAGATTATTTTCGAGAAAGACCTGATGTAGAAGAAAAAAGAATGTTCGGGGGTCTCGCGTTCATGGTTGGAGGGCATATGTGTGTGGGGGTACGCGACACATCGATTTTTGCCCGTATAGGCCCAGATAAATGCAACCGGGCACTGGAACAACCGGGGACGCGGAAAATGGATTTTACCGGGCGAGCACTCAAGGGCTTCGTCTACGTGAGCGAGAATGTTCTTACTGACGACCCCAGTCTTTGTCAATGGATAAAAGAGTGTGAGTCCTTCATCATGTCGTTGCCACCAAAATAAAGACATACTCAGTAGAAGTATACCCATAGTTTTGATTAGGCTCGATCGTCTGTAATCTCGCTGCGTGTACAGCGAAAGGCTCGCTGTGCACGCTACCTCATCATTGAGTCACAACTGTATTTCTGGTAATCTGACCGCCCATCTCGGAGAGCTCGGCGTGACGCTCATATTTCCTCTCGCTTCCACGGCGACCTCCTCCAATTCCTATTGAACTCAAGTGCAAGATACTTAGCGCGCATAACCAGAAAAAGGGTTTAAATGACTCGATATATTTTTGTTACGGGCGGCGTG
Source organism: Cellvibrionaceae bacterium (assembly GCA_019634095.1). Lineage (GTDB taxonomy): Bacteria > Pseudomonadota > Gammaproteobacteria > Pseudomonadales > Cellvibrionaceae > JAHQVY01. The sequence goes on along the minus strand of JAHQVY010000368.1, from coordinate 20 downwards.
GTCTCGTCCTTAGGTAAGGG
>JAHQVY010000045.1 GCA_019634095.1 Cellvibrionaceae bacterium | reverse complement strand
TGCCAAAATATCATCAAACATAATACCAAAACCGCCGTGAATTCTTTTATCTACCCAAGAAATCGGCCAGGGCTTCAGCATATCGAAGAATCGGAACAGGACAAATCCGGTGACAATATTCTGCCAACTGGGTGGTACGGCTAACATGGCCAACCAAAACCCAGCAAATTCATCCCACACAATGCCCTTGTGATCGTGCACACCCAGGCGCTGAGACGCATAGCTACAAAGATGAACTCCAATCACCGCAGACAGCAATGTTAAGCTTGCGTAAAGCCAAAGAGGTGTTTTTGCCAGCAACAAATAAATAGGCACGGCCGCCAGAGTACCCAGCGTTCCAGGAGTAATTGCAGACAGGCCAGAGCCAAAGCCAAAGGCCAATAGTAAACGGGGATCTGAGGCTAATTCGGCAATGCCCGGGTTACGCAAAGTGCTGATATCCCGAGCGCTTCAGATTTAAATCTTCGGCACCATCGACGATAACCAGGGGATCGCCGGGGGGGATAATCTCGCCAATAAGATGCGCACTGAACTCCGCCTCCGCCAGTTTTTGCATCAATTTGCTCTGCCGTTTTTTTGCTACCGTGAAGCACAGTTGATAGTCGTCGCCGCCACTGAGTGCCCATTGCTGCAAATGCGATAGCGCCACTTGGGCTAACAGCGGCTGGGTGAGCGGTAGACGTTTGGTCTCGATCCGAGCGGCCACATCGCTTGCTGCGCAAATGTGGCCGAGATCTGCCAGCAGCCCGTCTGAAATATCGATCGCAGCAGATGCCACACCGCGCAGCGCGAGACCAGCGCGCACCTGTGGCTGTGGTTTATAAAAACGTCGCGATAGGTAGTCCCCTAAATCGCGATCTTGGAGAGTTAAGCGCTTTTGCAAATAGGCCAACGCGGCAGCACCATCCCCCAAGGGCCCCGTAACATAGATCTTGTCGCCGACTTTTGCTCCGCTGCGCAGCAATGCTTGATCTTTGGCTACATCACCCATAACGTGAATCGACAAACTTACATTTTGCCCGCGGGTGGTATCGCCACCAATAATGGCGCAGTTAAGTTGTGTCGCTGCTTCGTGCAAGCCCCCACTAAACGCTGCGAGCCAATCCGTATCTGCATGCGGCAAGGTTAGGGCGAGCGTAAAGTAGCGCGGTTCAGCGCCCATTGCCGCCAGGTCACTTATCGCCACCGCAAGCGCACGGTGGGCAATCAGATCCGGCGGCGAGCTCTCGGGAAAATGCACGCCTTCGATCAGCGTATCGACAGACACGGCCAAATCTAGGTCACTGCTTTTTGAAATCAGCGCGCAGTCATCACCCACCCCGAGGCGAATACCCGAGGCGATATCCGATTCGCTCTGCGCAGCTTTGGGTTTAAAAAAAGTGTCTATAATATTAAATTCATTCACCAATTATTACCGTTGCAGCGTTGTTAAAGTTATTGCTACTCATTTTTTTGCGGCGCTAACCTCGAGAGATCGCAAATCGCCAGCGACTTTATCAAGCACGCCATTAACAAACTTATGACTGTCTTCTGCACCATATTTTTTGGCTAAATTGACCGCTTCGTTAATGACCACTTTATACGGTACATCGGCGCGACTTTTAAATTCGAAACACGCCTGCCGCAAAAGAGCTTTCGTAACGGGGTCCAGTTTTTCTAGCCTCAGTGTTCTTAAATAAGGCTGAAACAAGCTATCAAGTTCAGCAACCTGAGACGGAACACCGCGCACAATTTGCTGGAAATAGTCGGTATCCACTTTCGACATATCGTTGTCTGCATGAAATCCCGCTTCGATTAGGTGTATGGGATTCCCAGTCATTTGCCACTGGTAAATAGCCTGCATCGCAAAAACACGCGCACGACTGCGGGTAGCGGCGGATATTTTCATCAATAGTTACCCACCTCTAGCTTAGCCATCAGTGACACCATCTCCACTGCCGTTTCGGCCGCTTCGACCCCTTTGTTGCCCGCCTTGGTTCCAGATCGCTCGATCGCCTGTTCGATATTATCCACAGTAAGCACACCAAAAGTCACGGGCAAACCGGCATTTAAAGACACCTGAGCGAGCCCTTTAGTGCATTCGCTGGCCACATATTCAAAATGCGGTGTGCCACCGCGTATCACCGCGCCCAGAGCAATAATGGCGTTATATTTACCCCCCTGGGCCAATTTTTGCGCCACCAAGGGGAATTCAAATGCGCCGGGGGCATAAATGATGTCAATATTTGCATCGGGTATGCCCTTGCGCTTTAGAGTGTCCAGTGCCCCCGTTTTTAGATGCTCAACAACAAAGCTATTCCAGCGACTCACTAACAGAGCATATTTCCCAGATGGACTGACAAAATTTCCCTCAATGGTTTTTATCGACATTGTGCGTACCTTTTTTCAAAAACAGTAACAATCGGTGTAGCAAATTACTGATTGTTCAATTGACAGTTAAAATAATCAACAGCGTTACTGCGCTGTGTGAACGCTATAGATGGCTCTCAGAATTTTCTATATATTCTGTAACTTCTAAGTTAAAACCCGAGATAGCTTTAAATTTAAATGGCGCGCTGAGTAAGCGCATTTTATGCACGCCGAGATCCTGCAAAATTTGCGCACCGGTACCCACTTGCTTGTAACCCACTTCAGGTTTGTGACGCATCGACTTCCCCGATAACATCCAGTCAATACCCTCTTCGATCTCATCAGTGGTTTCGTTGTGGCAAATCAACACCAGCACTCCCCTACCCTCTTTGGCAACCCGGCGCATCGCTGCCTGGAAGTTCCACGGTCGCCCCTTCTTGTTGGCCCGCTGAACGGTTAGCACATCGCGCACCGTTGAAGTGACATGTACCCTCACCAATATTGGTTGGTCTTCTTTAATTCGGCCCTTAATCAGCGCAAAGTGACATTCGTCACGCGCGGTGTCGCGGTAGGTGCGTAACAAAAAGGTACCGTACTCAGTGTTGACATTGCGTTCGTTGATACACACCACGGTCTTTTCGTTCACGGTGCGGTATTGAATCAAATCGGCAATAGTCCCTATTTTGATGTTGTGCTTGTGTGCGAATTTTTCCAGATCGGGACGACGCGCCATACTGCCGTCTTCATTCATAATTTCTACAATAACCGCCGCCGGTTCGTAACCGGCTAAACGGGCCAAATCACAACCGGCTTCGGTGTGCCCCGCCCGGCTCAACACGCCCCCGGCCTGAGACATCACTGGGAAGATATGGCCCGGCTGCACAATATCTTTGGCTGAGGCTTTTACATCCACCGCCGCACGGATGGTTCGCGCGCGGTCTGCGGCAGAAATGCCGGTGCTAACACCTTCGGCAGCTTCTATAGACACCGTAAAATTGGTGCCCTGTGAGGCGAGATTTTCTCGAACCATCAACGGTAATTCCAAGCGGCGACAACGGTCTTCAGTAAGGGTTAAGCAAATGAGACCCCGCGCCTCGACGGCCATAAAATTAATATCCTCGGCGCGCACTTGTTCGGCAGCCATAATCAGGTCACCTTCGTTTTCTCGGTCTTCATCGTCCATCAGAATCACCATTCTTCCCAGGCGAATATCTGCAATAATTTCTTCAATGGTATTCAATTCCATAACCGCCCCTTATGTACAGCTAGTTTATTAATTTACTATTTGAGAAAACCGTTGTTCGCCAAAAGCTCTGTAGTGATGGTGCCGCCATGCACACTGGCACCAGGCTCCGCAGATTTATCGCCCAGCAACAAACGCTCTAAGTAACGCGCGAGCACATCCACTTCTAAATTAACTCGAGTGCCAACACGATAACTGCCAATAATGGTTTGGTTAAGGGTGTGCGGCACGATATTGATGTCAAACAAATTGCCATCCACCCAATTCACCGTCAAACTCGTGCCGTCTATAGTAATTGAGCCTTTGTGAGCTATGTACTTAGCGAGGGCTGCTGGCACGCTCACGGTGAAACGCTCTGATCGCGCTTCACTTTCGCGTTTTAGCACTTCGCCGATGCCGTCTACATGGCCACTGACAATGTGTCCACCCATTCGACTTTGCGGCGTTAAAGCCTTTTCTAAATTCACCGGCAACCCTATTTGCCACCCTCCCAAAGTGGTGAAATTTAAAGTCTCTGCCGAAACATCCGCGCTAAAACCCTGTGCCCCTAAGGCCACCACGGTCAAACACACGCCGTTACACGCAATAGAGTCGCCGAGCTTAACGTCCTGCCAGTCCCAGTCTTTCGCTTGAATATTTACAGTCAAATCGCCGCTTTTTTTCTCGATATGTGACAATTCGCCTATAGTCTCGATAATACCGGTGAACATTTCTGCTTTCGCCTAGTTCTGTTGAAATGGTGCAATGTTGTTGCGGTTTAGCTGTCCGAATCGGGACAAGCAATAATTTTCCAGTCGCCGCCTACTGCGCGTATGTCTCTTATAGACAATGATAGCTGCGAACTCATAGTATTTATTTTCAAATTAAATAATGGGCGGGCGCAACTCCCCATCAGTTTCGCCGCCATATAGATAACTAACTCATCCACTAAAGCATACGCAAGAAAGGCACCCGCTAGATCAGCGCCCGCTTCAATCAATACTTCATTCGAACCTTCGTCTGCCAGCTTCTTCAATAATAGGGATAAATCCACTCGCTGCCCACTAGGATCAGGCAGTGACCACACACCGCAGGGAAAGTCGGATGGCCGTGAAGGATCGCGACAACTGGCGAGCACCGCCACCCCAGGTGCCGCAAACACATTTGCCGAAGCCGGGGCTCGCAAACGGCTGTCTACCACCACCCGCAGCGGCTGCCGTTGAACGCCCGGCAAACGCACATTTAGTTGGGGGTCATCACTCAAGACAGTGCCGACGCCGGTAATAACTGCACAACTGCGCGCGCGCAGCTTTTGCACATCTTCGCGCGCCGCAGGGCCAGTAATCCATTTGCTCTCGCCGCTGGCCATTGCGGTTCGACCATCTAAACTCATGGCCATTTTACAGCGAACCAGTGGGTAGCCGGTAAGCATACGCTTGATAAAACCTGGATTCAGCGCTCTCGCCTCGGTCTCGAGCAGGGGCCCATCTACTGCGATACCAGCCGACCTCAATGTAGCGAGACCGCTTCCACTCACGGCTGGATTGGGATCTTCCATCCCGTAAACCACACGCCCTATGCCCGCTTCGATCAGCGCTCGCGAGCAAGGCCCCGTTTTACCTTGATGATTGCAGGGTTCTAGGGTGACATAAGCAGTGGCACCGCTTACCGGGCTACTGGCATTGGCAAGGGCATTGATTTCGGCGTGATTTTCACCCGCCTTGCGGTGATAACCCTCAGCGATAACCTCTCCGCTTTTATTGGTAAGCACGCAGCCTACACGAGGATTCGGGCTGGTGCTCAACAAACCTTTTTCAGCCAGCTTTAAGGCTCGCTGCATATGATTGTAGTCTGCGGCAGTCAGGGTCATTTGCTTAAGGTTTACGCTGTAACTTGTCGATTTCTTCTTTGAATTCGCTGATATCTTGAAAACTGCGATAAACCGAAGCAAAGCGCACGTAAGCCACTTGGTCGAGATTGCGCAGCACGTCCATCACCTGCTCGCCAATCACCAAGGATTTGACTTCGCGCTCCCCTAACACCTGCAGGAAGCGCTTGATGCCATTAACCGATGCTTCGATATCCTCAACACTCACAGGGCGTTTCTCCAAAGCCCGATGTAAGCCATTGCGCAGCTTTTGTTCGTCAAAAGGTTCGCGGGTGCCATCTTGTTTGATGACCCTGGGCATTAAGAGTTCGGCCACCTCAAAGGTGGTAAAGCGCTCGCGACAAGCCTGACACTCGCGCCGCCGCCGCACCTGGCCGCCATCGGCCACCAAACGGGAATCAATTACCTTGGTATCTGCTTCGCTGCAAAAGGGACAGTGCATGAATAGCGCCTAAATCAATCGAAAAAGCGCGCAAAGCATAGCATAAGGCGCTTCGTTTAGCAGAAAAAGCACGTCCATAAGTGCCAGAAACCACACCCGATACAGCCACCAGTATGAAGTGCACGATATGCGGAAAACGGTTTTGATGGGAGGGCGGCAGTCGACCAGCGTTTAAGAAACACTGCTGCCGCTTTGAATCATTGAGTAGAGAATCGCTGTACGTATCTCACACTGAGGAGCACCCGAGCAAAGACAAGGCTGCGCTGCCGGATTATGGCTTAGAAACGAAAACCGCCTTCAATTTTGATGGTATCCACCTCATCGCCACTGCTAAAAGAAGCCGCGCCGAAGGCTAAGGGAGTGAAAAAATGGCGCGCCCGTACCCCGAAGGATGAGTTGTCACCCTCGCTTTGCGCACTCACGCCAAAGCTGGTGGCACGATCCAAATAGTAATCTACGCCGAATCCATAGTTGTCGTCCTCATCACCATTGCTGTAGTTTGCGGTAAGGTTGAGGTATCGACCAGTAAACATTCGGGTCACATACTTGAGATCCAGGTTCAGGTCGTAATCGATATTCTCGACATAGGTGGTGGTAACCAGCAAACCATCCACTGGCAACACACCGCCGGTAACGCGCCAAGTCGTATCGTCGTCGTCATCCGATTCAAAGCGCGTCACACCGCCAGCAACAAAAAACACACTTTCCGGCACAAAAAAATCGGCACCCACATTGAGCACCCGCGCGTCGAAATTATCGGCATCGAGTTCCGTATGTGTAGCCCATACATTACTCGAACGCTGCAAAAATGCGGCCTCTGCATAGGGGCGTCTCGCAGCGAGCACTTCCAGAAAATGGTATCTCACCCCCGCGGTTAAACGTTGTTGACTGGTATTCGCGTCGACATTTTCAAACTCACCCGTAATCTCGGTTTTATAGTTTTCTGCAGAAACCGGAAATGCCACCGCAGTCAACGCCGCTAGCAACGCAACTTTTTTTAACATAAAAAAACTCCTGAAAATGACGCTAAATAGGCGATGAATTAAAGCAACTACTTTTGCGACAACATCATCCTATTCATTTATAAACCTGTACCCACTGCCCGCCACAACATGAACAATACTTAGCAAAAAAAACGTAATAAACGTATTGCATCGCGGAAATTCTAGCTGCACGCATTACTGGAAATTGGACACTTTTAGAGATTTCTGCGGCAATTACAATGGCTATTTGCGAAGCGCCAGGGGATTTAAATAGCACTGCCACAACCCTACGCACTGCGTATTCACTGACACT
>JAHQVY010000367.1 GCA_019634095.1 Cellvibrionaceae bacterium | reverse complement strand
TGGATTGCTGCGCACCGGCGGGGCGACATAAATTGCCGGTGACTGCTGCCAAGCCCGCTTGAGCGCTACACCGCTCAGCTTGAGCTGCTGCCCCGGGTAGATTTCGTAGCGGCTATTTACACCGTTTACTTGAGCCAAAGAACGATAGTCTAGATTATAACGCTGGGCGATGCGGTAAATATTCTCCCCCCGACTCACAACATGGTAATTATTTGCCCCTGCCGCGTTGGCAACCCCCATGTAGCCTACCGGTTGCAGGCGGCCAGAACGCACCGCAGTACTTCCCGACTGGTAAAAATCGCCCACGGGCGCCTTGCCCCCGGTTTGGTTTGTGCAGCCTAGTGTTGCGAACACCATGATCAAAATAATTGACAGCTTGTAAAATTTCATTTTCATGCTACCTAACCTGAAGCAAGTGAATATCGATTAATTTTCAATCCAAAAATTGACGTATTAATACGAAAATTATATATAAACTAATATTAATATCCTAAAAGAATCTATCAAGATTCACCAACAAATGCCGCCAATGTCGCCAAAATCACGATAAATCCGAGATTCCTACTAAGAAAACAGCGCAAAAACTCAATCTTTTACTGGCACTTTACTTTTCCCCTGTGCCACAACGCTAAACAAAAGTACCAATAGCGCACCAAAAAAGGTCAAAACTACCACCTGTGCCATTTGGGCAGCCTGTCCAGTCAATTCCACATAGGTGCCAGGCATTACATTCTGCTGCACCAAGGGGATAATCTCTCCGTGTCGATCGGTAACAGATTTAAGTGTTTGTTTCCACGGCCAAGTCACATTGATAGAACCGATCAGAAAACCTATGAGACATGAGACCGTATGGTGATGATATTTATCTAGCAGCCACGATAAAAACCGTGAAAATACCAGTAAACCACAGACACAGCCGGCCCCAAAACTAGCTAAAGCCAGTATATCAAGCTCGCTGATAGCGGCTAAAAAAACCGGATATAAGCCGAGCAACAACAAAATAAAACTTCCCGAGATACCCGGCAAAATCATGGCACAAATGGCAATAAAGCCGCCGAGGAACAAGATCCACCAAGCGCCCGGCAGCTGCGTGGGTTTAAATGTCGACACTGCCACCACCAAGACGATACCCAGGACGCACATTAACCATTGCGACCAGCGCCAGCGAGGCTGGTCTTTTGCCAGCAAATAAACCGAAGCCGCAATCAAACCGCTGAAAAAGCCCCAAACCATCAAGGGATAATGGTCGAGACAATAGCCGATAATTGAGGCAAAGGTTTTCAAGCTAATCAAAATACCGCCAAAGACTGCCAATAGAAAACTGCCGTTGATATAACGCCAAAATTCACCGAACCCCCTGCCAAAAAGAATGGATAGCGAGGCGGGGCCACACTGCTTTAATGAATACAGTAACTCATCGTAAATGCCGGTAATAAAAGCAACTGTTCCACCCGACACGCCTGGAACAACATCCGCCGCCCCCATAGCCAATCCCTTTGACAATAAAACGGCATAATCCTTTGGATCTCTTTTTATGGGAAACGTCATAGTAGTAATTTAACTCTCGTTTGATGATTTTGGAAGTTTGAAGAATTAGACGACGGTATAAAACAGCAACAAATGGCGCTATTTAACGTGTTACACCGGCAAGTAAAGGCACGAAGCGAACCGCTTCTAGGCGCTGATGATGAAAGGTGTTTTCTTCGGCGTTGCGAGTAATCACGGTCAAGTATTGGGTATCAGCCCCCACCGGAATCACCAGCACGCCACCCGGGGCAAGCTGCTCGAGCAATACTTGGGGAACGTCTCGCGGGGCAGCGGCAGACAAAATACCATCGAATGGTGCTTGATCTTGCCAGCCTAAACCGCCGTCGGAATGCTGGAAATGTACATTGTGTAAACCCAGTTTTCGCAGGCGCTGTTTGGCTTTATCTTGAAGTGGCTTTATTCGTTCTACGGAACAAACACGCTCGGCAAACTGAGCCAGCACTGCGGTTTGGTATCCGGAACCGGTGCCGATTTCCAGTACATTGCCAAGCTTTTCTGCTGTGACGAGCAAGAGCTCAGTCATGCGAGCAACAATATACGGCTGCGACAAAGTTTGGCCAAAACCTATGGGTAACGCGGTGTCTTCGTAGGCTCGGTGTGCCAAAGCTTCATCTAGAAATAAATGTCTCGGCGTATTGGCAATCACTTCCAGCACCCTGGCGTGGCGAACACCGCTTGCCTCCAATCGAGACGTTAAACGATCTCGAGTGCGCTGAGAGGTCATACCTACGCCTTGAAAATCATGGCGATCCACAAATTCCTCGGCACAGCACATTAACAGAATTGACTATAACACAAGCACCCATAATGATTTCTACCACATGTCTAATCAAGTTAGATGTTGTACATTGTTCAAGCTAACAATTTCCCGCAGAACCACCGTGGCAAATTCTCCCGAAGACAGCGAAAACGCCACGTCAAGAATGTCTTCTGCAGCCCACTGCCATTGCAAAGATCGCGGCAACAGCACCAGTTGCCGGCGCTCCTGAAACAAACCGACATGCTCCAACGCGTCACGCCATTGCTGCCAAGCCAGCAGCGCGTTGGTTTCGTAGTGTTTTTCTATTTCAGTACCGGACAATTCACCGCGCCCCCAAAGAGGCCCTGTTTCGACACTGCGCCAAGAACCATCTCTAACTCGCGCAGACAATACCAAGTTAAACAAGTGCGAACGAGCTGCCGAGAGCAGCATGGACTTTTGGTTGCGACGTAACTTGGCCTTTTTCGACACGAACATATCATCGAACAACTGTAAATTGTTACCCTCGCGCCCAAAACGCTGCTCGCCAAAATAGTTCGGAACCCCAAGGTCGCGTATGTTCTGCAAACGCGGGTCAATATCCAGCCTAGCCTTCGCCGAAATATTACGCAAGCGTATCCGAAAGTCATTGCCCTCATGCTCGCCTCGTCGCAACTTCTTTTTATGGCGAGAATGATTCAACAGTTTAGTCGACGCGCAAGTACCATCTGGGTTGAGCGAACCCAGTTTGTGCAGTAATGCGGGCTCTACCTCGCGTTTTGGTAAATACGCACTAAACCACTGGGAGGTTATTGCATAGCGATCTTTTTTACCGCAATAACTGACATCCAGAACTTTAATACCCAACTGGCGGGCGATGTTTTCTGCAACCCAGTGAGTGTTCTCGCCGCGTTTTTCTATTTGCAAGCATAAGTGCTCACCTTCACCGCAAAGCTCAAAACCCAAGTCTTCCGCCACGATAAAGTCTTCAATATCACTGCGAAAATCGGCACTAAACGGAGGCTCATCATAGGCAAAGGCGAGTTCAGAAAAGCTATTCACTAAGGTTACCACTCCGACCGAGTATTAAGTAATACCACAGCGAGCGCTGCAATTCCCTCGCCGCGCCCGCTAAACCCCAAATGCTCCGTCGTGGTGGCTTTGACATTCACGCACTCGATGCCGCATTGCAAATCTCGGGCAATCATTTCACGCATCGCTGGAATATAGGGTGCCATTTTCGGGGCTTGTGCAATCACTGTCATATCGGCGTTCTCCAGCACCAGCTCTTTAGCACTCAGCTTGGCGCTCACCAAGCGCAACAGTGCGCGGCTATCGATATTCTTATACTGTGCGTCGCTGTCGGGAAAATGCAGACCAATATCACCCAGCCCTGCGGCCCCCAATAACGCGTCACACAAAGCATGCAATAAAACATCGCCATCGGAATGCGCTACAAGCCCTCTGTGATAGGGAATCGCCACACCGCCAATAACAATTCGTTCTCCATCACCAAAGGCGTGCACATCGAAGCCCTGACCTATACGCATTTCAACTCCGCACTAAATTTTTGTTGTTGCAGGATATATTCCGCCCAGGGAAGATCTTCCGGCAAAGTAATTTTAATATTATCTCTGCGATCGGCATGCACCCGTACCTCGGCCCCTTTTTGCTCGATCGCCGAAGCTTCATCGGTAACTGGCAACTGCTTTAGCAAACAGTATTCTAGAGCATGGCGCAATTGCCTATAGGGGAAAAACTGTGGGGTATGCGCTTGCCAAACATGTTCACGGTCAAGGGTATCGACAATGCGTTTACAGCTGTTGAGCTTTTTTAAGGTATCGGCGACAGGTGTCGCCAAGATACCACCGATTCCCAGGTCGATACACGCCTTCACCAACCCGGCAATGCGCGCGCTTTCAACGCACGGCCTCACCGCATCGTGCACTAAAACCCAAGCTTGCTGACTAGGCGCAGCGGAAGACAAAGTAGCGATACTTGACAAGGCATTCAACACCGAATCGGCGCGCTCTTTGCCGCCAGCGCAAGTAAATACCTTCGGATGTGAGGCAAAACGCGAATATTGCCACCAAGTATCGTGAGAATTTAGCGATACCACCACCCCGGCCAGAGGCAGTGCGCAGAGTATTTTACTCAGGCTAATATCCAATACAGTACTCCCTAACAACGGCAAGTATTGTTTCGGTATGGCGGCCTGCATTCGGCTACCAATGCCCGCGGCCGGTATCACTGCCCAAATTTCTATGTTGGATATCGCCATAGTTATTACTTTATTACTTACTTTAAGACGGCATCGTTACTTACTTTAAGACAGCATCGCCTGTTTCATCGGGCGCATCCTGGGCCGACTCGTCAATAACCATGAAAAAGGTCTCGCCTTCTTTTATTAGGCCCATCGACTGTCGAGCCCTGGCTTCCATTGCCGATTGGTCGGTTTTAAGGGCTTTAACTTCGGCGGCCAGACGGGAGTTATGGGCTCTAAGCGCTTGGTTTTGTTCACTTTGCTTAGCGATTTCTCGCTTTAGGTTAACCACATGGGCGATGCTGCCATCGCCCCCCCATAAACGCGCCTGCAACGAAACTAGCAGCAGAATAAGTACGACAAATAAGAGCTTTTTCAAATCCATAGTAGCGTGTTAACCAAAGGCGTTAGATAGCGGGCCAATGCATATGTTACGGCGGCATCATAAAAGAGTGTCAGTCAGCTCTTCAAGACCTTGCCTGGGCCTTTACGGGTATATTCAAGCCCATGTTAACTTCTAGGTAATCGAGCGACAAGTTGACAGTGACTTCATTTCATTAGAATTTGATCGCGGCGGTAGAGCCAAATAGCAATCATTAGCGTGCTCAGCGCGAACAGCAGTGAACCGACAACCGATAAGATAATTGGCATCTGAGCGACAGTTTCATCTTTCATAACCTTATTAATCAGCTGATACTGGCTAAAAAACGGCACTATCTGCATCAATAAGTTAGGCTTTAAATCCAAGAACTGACCAAGTATCGAAGGTGCCGCGGGCAACAAATACATCAGACTAATGTACGTTTGCGCCTCTTTGGAACTGCGAGTAAAAGCCGCAATCGCAACTAAAATTGCGCTAATTAATAATCCGCAGGGCAAAGTGAGCAGCAGCGATTTGAGCAGCGCCATCCGATTCAAACTAAACAATTCACCGGCAGCGCCCGCGGGGAAAAATGACAATATAAGGTAGATGCATACCACTGACAAAAAGCCAGAAAACATTACAAATAACAAAACCGCCAACCACTTACCCAACAGAATTTTTTGCCGACTCACCGGTAAACTCAACAAAGGTTCCAAAGAGTTGCGTTCGCGCTCTCCGGCGGTAACATCCACTGCGAGGTAAAAACCGCCGCTCATCATAGAAAACACTATAATGAAATAAACAAAAAACACTAAAATTAGGCCACTGATGCCCTCCTTGGACAAGTCGTTTTCTCGCAGATCAATCACGTTGTTGATTTCTGGGTCTATACCTCGCGACAGCAAACGCAGGTAACCCAGCTGACTATTGTAGCTGTTAATCACACTGCGAAGATGCCCCGCTGCACTCTGTGATTTTTTACTCGATTCATTAAAATGGAGCAATAGGGGTGCACGCTTGGCATCGCGAAGTTTTTCGCCATATTCAGCAGTAACCTCGAGAACAATGGTTATTTCACGTTCGCGAATTAACTGCTTGAAATTATTCGAGGCTGCCACGGCGTCAAAGTTATGATTCCTCAAGTATTGAATCAAATTCGGCGCTAATTCAGCCCCCACCACCTGCAGTTCAGTTGTCGAATCGAGGTCTATCCAGGTTGATTTTACGCCTAGAATAACCGGAATAAACATTAACAAAGGCATCATAATTGGCCCGTATATAACGGCAAAGAAAAATGAGCGCCTGTCACGTAGATTGTCTTTAATTTCCTTTAAGGTAATATGAAAAAGTGCACTCATGGCTTCACTCCAATTTGCCGCCAATGGCAACAACAAACGCGTCCTCGAGATCATACTGGCCGGTGAGCTGCCGAATACCTGCCACGCTCCCCGCAAGTGCCACTTTACCGTCACAAATTATGGCAATGTGATCGCACAGGGCCGCCACTTCTTGCATTATGTGGCTGGAAAATAAAATGCAATGGCCCTGATCACGCAAGCCGCGAATCGTTTTTCGCAGAGCGCGTGTGGCTATGACATCTAGACCATTCGTGGGCTCGTCTAACAACAAGGTATTTGGCGAGTGAACCATTGCTCGAGCCAAGCCGACTTTGGTTTTCTGCCCCTGGGAAAACCCCTCTGTGCGCCGCTGGGCGATATCCTGCATATCGAGTAAATCCACTAACTCATCGGCGCGATTTTGGGCTTGCCTGGCAGACAAACCGTAAAGGCGTCCGTAGTATTCAATGTTTTCCTTGGCACTCAGACGTGGGTAAAGTCCCGAATTATGCGGTAAATACCCGAAATGCTCACGTGCCGCCAAGGGGTTTTTATTAACATCCACGCCATCGATTTTTGCCCAGCCACTATCGGCCTGCATTAGGGTCGCCAGTATCCGCAAAGTCGTGGATTTACCCGCGCCGTTGGCTCCCAGTAAGCCGGTTATCTGGCCATCTTGGGCGACAAAGGGTACATCGGTTACCGCTTGTACCGCATCATTTCTTTTGCCGCCTTTTCTGGCAAATGCTTTTTTTAGGCCCTGGGCTTCAATCATTGAATGTCATTTTCCAGAAAATCTTTTAGGGTAGAAAGAAAAAAGTGTCACGCTAGTAAAAAGTGAAACGAGCGCGGATAGCTATTGCCAAAGACCTCAACAAGTTCACGGCTGCGGTCCATTAAAATCAACAAAAATAGGTGCCGGCCGTTGCCGTTTAAGGCAACTAGGCTCTATATCAACCGCAGCGGATTCGACAAATTTTGCCAACAGGCCCGGCATACAGCCCACCCGCAACACCGAGTGGGCAAAGCCCTCCACCACCAAGTGGATACTGTTGCTTAAGTACTGCGCTGCATCTTCAGCGTAGCTGGGCGGCGTAATTGGATCTGCCGACCCGGACATTAATAACACCGGCACTGACGACTTAACCCGTTGATGGAAATCGCTATCGACAACACCAGCCGGCCAATGCTGACAAATAGTTTGCAGCGACTGCAACATCTCGGAACCCAGGTAACTGCCCTCAGATGCCTTTGCTGATGCCTCGACAGTATTCTGACTTAAAAAAGCAATATCTTCGGAACAGACCACCGCGGCGTGCATACCAAAACTTAGCTGTTGCGATAAATCGAAATGACCCACCTTGATACTGCGCGCCAAAGGCAGAAAATTATTATGCTGATAGGCCGCATGCAACTGCACGGGCAACACTGAGGCCAGCTCGGGAGAATAGAGAGAAAATCGAACGATCGCATTGAGATGCGCCGCAGTCAGTTCGAACGCATCAATTTGTCCGGTGCGAGTGTTTTCCAGCAATAGTTTTTTCGGCGCGGTTTTAATGTCTTGCATCAATGCCGCAACGCCGGAACGTAAATTTGAAAATTCTTGGCGACAGCCCTCATGGTTCTCACAGCGCATAATGAGCTGCTCCAGAGAACGCTGACTCTGCAGCGATATTTCCGTACCCAAAGGATGATCTGGTGGTACCACGGCGTCCAGTACCACCGAACGCACCGCCTCTGGATAGCGTCGCAAATAATGCTGAGCAACCCGCGTTCCATAAGAAACGCCATACAGGTTCCACTGTGTTAAACCCAGTTGTTGTCGCACAGTCTCTAGATCGCGCACCGCAACACTCGTGGTGTATTGACGCAAATCACTACCTGCCGAAAGTTCCGCTTCACAGGCTTTTACAAAGCTTACTTGCTGATCTTTACTCAGAGAATCAATGTCAATCGGCAGGTCGCAGGCCAACCTGTTCGACTTGCCCGTACCTCGCTGATCAATTAAAAAAATATCTCGAGTTTGCCGAACCTTGTGAAACCCCATGCCGGGGAAAATAAAACTTTCCGTCGCCGACTGCCCCGGCCCACCCGCGATTAACACCATCGGATCAACTTGCTTTTTCTTCGCCGAAGATCTTAAAAGAGCCACAAAAATTGGAATTTTCTTGGCGCTAGGCTCTCCATAGTTTTCTGGCAAATAAATTTGAGTACATTCCGCTTTGCGTGAGAAAGTGCCACCGGGATCACGCAAAATACATTCGCGAAAGGCCACTCCATTAATTTCGCTACTAACATCTACAGCAAGATATTCCACGTTATCAATGTCCGCCGATAATGTGGCGAAAACTGGCGCCGCAACACACAAGCATGCGCACAGAAATAATTCGACTAGACTTTTTCTAAGGGTTGATACCGCTTCATTATGACGCTTGCTTCCCAGTGATAAAACTGCATTCAAAGGGTGATTTACCAACAAACCCCAGTTTTTTTTGAATATTATCGATACAAAAAAGTTGTTGATACTGTGAGCGATGCCCTCACTACACCCCTTTCTCGGCTTCTCCACACGCGCTACCATTAATTCGATCATAGACTATTATTTCACAGTAAACTTCGCCAAGAACTTGACACCGCAGTTGTCGGTTACATCTTCATCAAGTATCATCGAAAAGGCGAACATATTCAATATGATAGTCAAAACATCTGCTGCACTAAGACAATATGCAGTAACTGATTAATATTTCATCCTC
>JAHQVY010000366.1 GCA_019634095.1 Cellvibrionaceae bacterium | reverse complement strand
TGTAACTGAGGTTCACTTCGCAGTGTTTGACTAACCGCGTCCGAGAGAGATAGTGCTGAGCCTCTCGACGAGAAGCTGACAATGATAAATAGAATATAAAACTGAAAGTGTTTGATTCCCATAACTTAAATCGCCCTTCGCTGCTCCAATTTCGCTTGTTTTTTCAGCGTATACGTCCATTTGGCGGATATTATACGTGTTAAAGTTTTACTAATACCCCAAGAAATTAAAAATATATCAATTACGCAATTTATTTACAAAAAAACCATTATCGGTCGTTTATCTTTCTCTCAAAGCCACCTCCTTTGTTTTAAAAATTGGCTTTAGCAAATACTGTAAAACTGTTTTGTTACCGGTGAGAATATCTACGCTCGCTGTCATTCCCGGAATAATTGGCAACGGCAAACCATCTGGCCCTATAAATTCATCTGAGGTCTGCACCTTAACCACATAGTAGCTTTCGCCTGAATCATCGGTAATTGAGTCGGGGCTAATATGCACCAACTCGCCGTCCAGCCCTCCCATAATTGAAAAATCGTACGCGGTAAAGCGAATCCGGGCTTTTTGCTGCGGATGTAAATACGCGATATCTGCAGGTCGCACTTTAACCTCCAGCAGTAAAATATCTTCGTTGGGAACAACTTCAACAATACTCATACCCGGCTGGATAACCCCGCCGATAGTTTTTAGCAATAAACGCTTAACCGTGCCGGCAACCGGTGACCGCACATCGGTGCGCTCAACTCTATCGGCTAAACCCTCTGACTTTTCACGCAAGCGCGCAGCTTCGTTAATAGTTTCATTGAGTTGTTCATATGCCTCTCTGCGAAAAGCCAATTCCAAATTTTGAAACTTTTCTTTGGCCTCTCTCAAGGCAGCCTTAGCACTTGGCAATGTAATTTGCGCCGATTTCAGTTCTCCCGACAAATCATTCATTTGCCTTTTGAGGCGCAATACATCAACCTCCGACACGGCTCCCTCTTTCACCAGGGGCTCGGTGAGTGAAATTTCCTTTGCCAGGTATTGCGCACTAACTTTTAACCGGTTAATTTTTGCGTTGAGCTCAGTTAATTCCTGTTCTTTTTGCGCGATCTGATGACTAAAAACTTCACGCTTACCTTTAAACTCCAGCTGTCTCGACCTATAAACGCTGTTTTCTTGAGCAAAAAACACCTTATCGAAGTTACCACCCGCAAAATTTGTTCCCTTTGCCTCTGCCTGTAAGCGCGCTGCCTGGATTTCCAATTGCATAACACGCATCGATGTTTCTCTGAGGGTCGAGGAAAAGCCAGTATCATCAATTCGCAGTAGAACCTGTCCTCGCGTCACTTCATCGCCTTCCTGAACAAATAACTCAGAGAGAATACCCCCCTCTAGGTTCTGTATCTCTTGTAAATCTTGAGAAGGCACCACTTTACCTTCACCGCGGGTAAACTCATCGAGTTGAGCAAATGCCGCCCAAAGCAAAAATACGATAACCGCGCCACACAGCACCCACATCAAAGCTTGCGCACCCCGTGGAGATTGCTGCAGTAATGCGGCCTGCACAGAAGAAATATAGTTGAAATCTTCATCTGTGAGGTTTGAACTTGTATTTTTTTTTATCTCGGGCGAAGTCAATACAAGTTCACTGTGCACGCAATTGTCCCTTCTTCAAACTGTCGATAACAAAATCACGCGGGCCGTCCGCCACCACCCGGCCATCGTCCAACACCACCACGCGGTCGACAAGCGACAAAAGAGAACTGCGGTGACTGGTGAGCAATAGTGTTTTATCGCTGGCAAATTTAGTTAAATTATTAACTACCAGCCTTTCGCTGCTACTGTCCATGGCTGAGGTCGGCTCATCAAAAAGTAAAATCGGCGCCGGCTTGACCAAAGCTCTCGCCAGGCACACCGCTTGGCGCTGACCGCCAGAAAGAGCCGCTCCGCGCTCTCCCACAGGCCTCTCCAAACCCAGCGGATGGGGATCGGTAAACAATTTAACACCGGCTAATTCTGCGGCACGTTCAATTGCGCTGTCTTCAATCCAGGTGCTGTGATATGCGATATTTTCCCGAATACTGCCCACAAACAAATAGCTGTCCTGGGGCACCATACCCAGGTTGTGACGAATATCGGCGGGATCAATTTGAGCAATGTCAATGCCATCGAGTAAAACACTACCCGAACTCGGTTGGTATAGGCCCGCAATCAAACGCTGCAAGGTGGATTTACCAGAACCGAGCTTGCCGATAAAAGCTACTTTTTCACCAGCGGCAATGCGAAGATTTATATCGCGCAGTGCCGGTACTTTTTCTTCTGGGTAAAAAAAACTCACCTGTTTAAATTCAATAGTGCCTGTCAGCTGATCACGCTGAATAAATTTTCGCCACGATGGACGCTCCGGCACTTTATGGACAATGGTGGAAATCGAGGCAAACGCCGACTTGGCAAATTGGTACTGTACTAACAAGTTAGATAAATGCGCCAGCGGCGATAGACAGCGTCCGACGAGAAGCACTGCGGCCACCAAAGCCCCCATACTCAATTGCTTCTCGCTAATCGCGTAAACTCCGCACACCACCACCGCCACCGACGCCAATTGACTGCAGCTCGAGGCCACATTCGCAGCGCGATTGGATAGCACTCGAGACTTCAACCCCCAAGATGCCAAAGCTCCTACCGCCGTTTCCCAACGGCGCTGCATGCGACCTTCCGCGCCGAGACATTTCAGGGTCTCCATACCCGCTAACGCTTCGATTAAAGCCGTGTTTTTATTCGCCGCGGCCTGCAAGCTTTGATCAACCATTTTCGCCAAGCGCCGCTGTGTCCACCAAGCGTAAAGCAGCAAAATTGGCGCGAGAATTATCGGCACCCACACCAAGCTCCCCGCAATGTAAGCAATAACGACAAGAAACAGTAGACAAAAAGGTAAATCTACCACCGTGATAATCACCGCAGAAGTAATAAATGACCTCACTGATTCAAATTCGCGCAGCTGATTAGAATAAACGCCACTAGACTGCGGCAACTCGGACAATTGCGCGCCAGTCAGTTTCCCAAAAATATGAGAAGACAATAAAATATCCGATTTTTTGCCAGCCAACTCGATAAAATACACCCGCAAACTGCGCAATATAAAATCGAAAACAGCGACTAAAATGACGCCCAACGCCAATACCCAAAGAGTGGCCAGAGCGGAATTGGGCACCACCCTATCGTAAACATTCATCACGAACAACGGCATAGCGAGTGCAAACAAGTTAATGAACAGCGAGGCGACAACCACATCGCGATATATACGCCACGACAAAGATAAGGTTGACCAAAACCAGGTTTGATTTTTTGTCGAGCTTAACGCGCCATCAGCCCGGTCGGTATCACTTGATTGGTTTTCTTGTTTCGATAAAAAAATCGCATAGCCGGAATAACTTTTCTCTAGCTCGCTCTTGGGCAGTCGTTGAATTTCACTGCCGGGAGTAAAAACCTCCAGCGATTGTTGTTCAACGTTTTGCGGCAATAACACCACCGCCTGATTGTTATCGAGAAGTAACAGACAGGGCAAAACTTCAGCAGGAATTCGGTCCAGCGCGCGTTCCACGACTCTTGCACTACGACCTAAACGCTCACAGCTGCGCAAGGTTAATTCAGGTGTCAATTTGCCATCCACCAGCGGTAAACCCGTGACTAAGGACGTTGGTGTGCACTGAATATCCGACTGTTTTGCCACGTACAGTAGACAGTCGAGCAGCGGGTCGTGATTAAAATATGTTCCCATAAAATATTTTTCTACAATAGTAGCTGTCGTTTGCGAGAAAACACTGCAGAGCGAATGACCGCCCTGATCTTAAGCGCTCGCCGAGGAGTGTCAATGGGCTACATAACGCAGTGCCGGTGTTGCCCGTTTCAAATCAATGCGCCTTGCGACTAAACCTGTAACCGTGGCGATTCAGATGTAGACCTCACAAGCACATACTTTAGGCCTGTTGGCGATGTGACTCCGACTTCCCAAGCAGAAGCTGGGAAAGAAAAATCTCTACCTTAAACCCCCGGCCTTAAACTCTACGCATTAACCGCTCTGTTTCAAAACCCCGTTGTTCAAACCCACTATAAATATATCGCTAAAAGATCCTCACCCCGCTCTGGGTGCATCACGATTTTAACCAAGAGGCATCTTTTTTGCGCGCAGTAAATATACCCAAAACACTAGAGATTTAGGCCTCATGAGCACGCCCCTAAGTGCCCTTGGCGGTGTTGCTCCGCCTTAAATAGAATGGCTATTGTGCGTTGTCTCGGCAATTGCTCCTGCATTGCCCTAATACCTCACATCCATGTGAGTACCGCCTTGCAAGAACAAAAATTGGCGCACTCCTAACACCTAAATCTCAAACGCTTTGGGTATATATAGCTCAATACACACTGCCAATAGGGCTATGGTCGGCTAGATTCAAAAACTAAAACAATAAATTTAAGCCACGCTTTAACTGTCATTGCCGTGATCTAACTGTTTACAGCTCAGGGTGAAACATCTTTCTGGGAGAAGGCTATGCCTTATTTAAAATCGCAGCGACTGCCCATTGCCTTTCTAGCGATCGGTGTTATTTCCATTCCTGTTTACGCACAAGATGAAACTCCAGGTGACGCTGTCTTAGAAGAAGAAACTATCGTCACCGGATTTCGTCAGAGCTTAGTGAATGCGCTAGATAAAAAGCGCGCCTCAGATATGGTTACCGAGCAGCTTTCAGCGGATGACCTCGGTGCGCTTCCCGATATCTCCATGGCCGATGCGCTAACACGCCTGCCCGGTATTTCCGCTGTGCGCACTGGCGGTCAGGCGGCGGAAATAAATATTCGCGGCATGTCCGGGGGCTTCGTGTTTTCCACTTTGAATGGTCGTGAGCAAGTTTCTACTAGCGGCAGCCGCAGCATCGAATTCGATCAATACCCGTCGGAATTAATAAGCGCGGCGTCGGTGTATAAATCACCGAAGGTGTCGCTTATCGAGGGTGGCGTCGCAGGAACCGTAGGCTTAGAAACCGCAAACCCATTAGCGCTGAATCAACAACATACCTTTAATATCAATGCCCGCAGCATGTACAACGACCGCGCCGACGAAATTTCAGATGCGGTTGAATTTGGCCATCGCTTAAGTTTTTCCTATCAAACTAAATTGGCCCACGACACCGTGGGTGTTGCTTTAGGCTATGCGCGCTTGTATCAGCCCAGTGTTTCTACCCAGTTTGCCGGTTTACGCTACATCAATATCGTGGACGTAGACCGTGTTGAAGGTGATATGCAGGGGCCGGACAGTAACCCCGGTGGGGAATTCGTCAGTGAAGGAATGGAGCTGCAGCATCGCGGCGGTGAGGAAACGCGCGATGGCTACATGGCAACCCTACAGTTTGAACCCCATGAGAACTTTAGTCTTAAGGCCGATGCCTTTGTGTCTAAATTTGATACGCAATCGTTTGCTCGTGGTTTTCGCGTGAGGTTTGAAGGCAGCTCCGCATCCTATGCGAATGCAAATGTGCTTGATAATTACATGATAGGTGGAGCGGTTAGTCGTCGCTCTAACGGCTTGACCCGTGTTGAAATTGTCAACGACGATAATAGCGATAAAGATGAGGTGCATAGCTACGGAATTAATGCCGATTGGCAGGCCAGTGATGTGCTTAATATTAGTATCGATCTATCACAATCCAAAGCCAGTAGTCATTTCCGCAATGCGCTATTGTGGGGGCTGGTTTCTGAAGATGCCGCTGCAAATACCCCGGTGTTGGATGGCAATGTGGCGATTAATTACCAGCTTAATGGTCTCGATGTACCTGATGTAGGTTTTAGCCAAGCGGACGATTTTTCCGATATTAATAAAGTGTTGGTGAGCAAATACGGCATTTATCCTTATGTTAACACCGACAAAATCGATGCCGCGAGGATTGATATTAAATACGACGTCGATACTCCGGTGTTTTCGTCTTTCGAAGTTGGGCTTCGTATTACTGATCGCGTGTATTCAAATGATCGCTCCGTGTTTGAGTATGGTAACGACAGTGACTTTAGTGCAGCTGAGCCGCCGCTGCGACTTAGCGCTGAAATGGTGGATGTGGTCAATTGGGAGGGCGATTTCGCACATTTTCCAAACTACTTGGCGATTGATGTGGACGCTGTGCTTGAGGCTTGGTTTCCCGGCGGCGTTCCGCAACCAGTGCAAACCTGGGGAGCGGGTAATGCGGGTTTGGTCAATCCCGACCCCGGTAGTACACGCAGTTACGACTGGACCATGCTACAAAGCGGAAAGGTGTTCGAAGAGACATTAGCCGCCTATCTCATGGCCAATATTGATACCGAAATAGCTGGAATTCCGGTTACCGGGAATGTTGGGGTGCGGATGATTAACACCGATCAAAGCGCTACATCTCTAGAAAATGTTGGCGGCGACCCACTACTGGGTGCGCAATATATTGAGGATGAGGTGGGGTATGTCAACGACCAATTTGCGCCGTCAATTAAAGGCATTACTTATACCGACTACCTGCCACAAATGAATGTTAATTTTGCATTTACAGATAACGACCAGCTGCGTATAGCGGCGGCTAAGGTTATGTCTCGTCCGCCGATTAATCGTCTCGCATCCGATACGAGTTATACCATTAGTGATACCGGAGAAATCTCGGCCAATAGTTCAAATAGCCCGTTTTTAAAACCTTTTTATGCAAGCCAGTACGACATATCTTATGAGCATTACTTTGAAGAGACTGACGGTGCGATAGCTATTGCGCTCTTTTATAAAGATATTGACTCCACCGGTATTGTTACCACCAGTCTTCCCGAATACGATTTCGCCGGCAATGGTTTTGCGGTACCGCAAACTATTATTGATGAAACAAGTGGCGTACCGGTGCCGACGCGAAATGGTACCTATACGGTTGCCTTTAACGACCAAAATGGCGGTTTTGTTCAGGGTTTGGAACTGGCCTATACACAAATCTTCAGTATGTTGCCAGCACCTTTCGATACCTTGGGCACTAACTCAAGTTATTCCTATACCGAAAGTGAGATCGAAAAAGAGCGGGTCATTGGTGTTAGCAGCGTAAAGCAATCGCTGGAAGGCTTATCTAAAAATGTCGCCTCAACATCTTTGTTCTGGAGTTACAAAGATTTCGAAACACGGATAAATGTTCGGTTTCGCGATAGCTTTGTGTCAGATCAAGTTGCCACTGAGGCGCAAACGGTGTTCTTTTCTGGTGAAACCGTGGTGGACTACCAGGCTTCTTACAATTTTACCGACAGTCTCAGCGTCGTTTTTCAAGTTAACAACCTCACAGATGAACCCACGCGCAGCTACTTTAACAGTGAAGATCAAACCGGCACCATCCAGTTTTTTGGTCGGCAATTTTTCTTGGGCGTAACTTACTCTATGTAAGTCACTGTATTGCAAGACAGTAGATAAAAATAAAGGCAAGCTCATAAAATGTGGAGAAACACGATGAACGCGAGAAAAAATGTGTTAAAGGCCTCTGCCCTTATCGTATTGGCGGCTTATTTAACAGCTTGCGGTGCAAGTAGCGGTGTGGAAGGCGGCAAAGAATTATTAGCGTGCTCGGTACCCCAGGTGCCAAACGCGGCGGGCACCGCTTGCGTTGCCCCGGAGCCTATTCGATGTTCACCACCGACTGTGCCGGATGCACTCAACGAAACCTGTATTGTGGGCGCAGACCCCAATGCACCCGACCCAATTGTGTTCCCCGGCGAAAATCAAGCGGTGCTATTTTTTAATAAAGCTGACGGTGATTACGAAGGCTACCGATTGCATAATTGGAATGACGAAAGTTGCCATGCTTATGCCGACGACTCGCTAGCTGAATCGTGGAGTAACGGTTTAGTGCATACTGGCGTCGACCCCGTTTATGGTGCCTACTGGCTGCTTAATTTAGTCGAAGACCACGACGCTTGTGGCAACTTTATTATTCATATTGGTACCGATGATGCGGGTAAAGAAATGGGCGGTGCCAATTGGGTAATGCCCCTGGCGCAGGATGATCCCCGTTTCGTTCGCATGAACTTTACCTTCTCCGGTGTCGCGTCGATATTTGAATATCCGATACCGAACCTTGGGCCACAAAAGTTAGTTATCGACGGTGCGGCAGCTCACTGGTTAGATCTCAATACCCTAGTGTGGAATATAGATTTAAGCCAGGTCGCCGACCTTAAACTGCATTACTCTGCAACAGCCGATATTGCCATAGCCGACGACTCAAATGTGTCGGGAACAACGGCTGCTTTAGCGGTGACAGACTTAAGCGAAGCGCAGCAAGCCCTGGTACCGCATCTGGCGAGCTGGCCGGCGTTTAGTTCTACACTGAGTGCTGCTGAGCTGAAGTCGATTGTTAAAGGTCAACTTATTGCCGTTGCCTACGATGCAAAAGGCGCAGCCATTGCGGCGACTAACGTCCAGCGTGCTCGCGTACTCGATGCCTTATACACCACTGGTGATGCCGATGCCGATGAAGCGGCGTTGGGCCCGGTTTACGATGGCGAAGTGATCGCCACCCATGTGTGGGCGCCCACAGCAAGCTCGGTGATTTTAAACGTTTACGATGCCGCTAAAACGCCTGTAGCCAATTATACAATGACAGAAGATAGCGACACCGGTATCTGGCGTTTTGTTGGCGATAGCCGTTTAGATCGAATGTACTATCAGTTTGAATTACGGGTGTTCCATCCGCTGACTCAAAAAATTGAAACCTTAGTCACCTCAGACCCTTACTCTGTTAGTTTGTCTAGTAACGGCGAGTACTCGCAATTTGTAAACTTGGCTGACGACGATTTGAAGCCCGCAGCTTGGGACGATCACAATATTCCAACCATCGACAATATTGAGGATGCGGTGTTGCTAGAAGGCCACATCCGCGACTTCAGTATCCGCGACGGAACCGTTAGCCAAGCCAACCGGGGTAAATACTTAGCCTTTACAGAAAGCGATTCGGATGCGGTTAAATATTTGCAGCGTATGGCGAACAATGGCGTGACACACTTTCATATGTTGCCAGCAAACGATATAGCAACGGTTAACGAAAACCGCGCTGAGCAAATTAATTTAACCAGCACGGTGGCGCAACTGTGTGCTGTTGTTGCCGCTGCACCGGTCTGTGGTAAAGAAAGCGATAGCCTTACGCTACAAAGTGTACTGGAGAGTTACACTTTCGAACCCCTGGCTGCGCAAGCACTGGTCAATACCTTGCGCGGATTCGATGGCTTTAATTGGGGCTACGATCCACAACATTTTAGTACACCGGAAGGCAGTTACGCATCGGACCCTGATGGTGTCGCACGTATTTTGGAAATGCGTGCCATGAATCAAGCCTTGCATGAAATGGGCTTGCGTGTGGTTCTCGATGTTGTTTATAACCATACGTCAGCTTCTGGCCTGTGGGACAATTCGGTATTGGATAAAACCGTACCGGGTTACTATCACCGTTACGATGAAAATTCTGGGGAAATTATTACGACCACCTGTTGTGATAATACCGCGACAGAACATCGCATGATGCACAAGCTGGTGATTGATTCACTTGTGCAGTGGGCACAAGCGTATAAATTTGACGGCTTCCGTTTCGATATTATGGGGCACATGCCTAAGTCGACGATTATCGAGGCACGCGAGGCAGTGGCGTTAATCGACGAGGATACTTACTTCTACGGTGAGGGCTGGAACTGGGGAGAAGTGGAAAATAATCGTTTATTTTTGCAAGCCACCCAAGACAACCTGGCCGGAACCGAAGTGGGTTCTTTTAATGATCGTCCGCGCGATGATATTCGCAATGCAGAACTGTTTAAGCAACAAGGCAGTTTAGATGCGCAAGATCATATTCGTTTAGGCTTGGCAGGTACCTTGGCGGATTTTATGTTAAAAAGTCGCCGTGGCAATATAGGTGCAGGCAGGACTTACGCCAGAGCATCTTATGCCCTAGACCCTGCCGATATTATTAATTATGTATCCAAGCATGATAACGAAACGCTGTGGGATCAGCTACAATATGGCTTGCCCGGTGCCATGCAATTAGAAAGCAGGGTGCGGGCGCACAATATCGCAGCAACCATTCCCTTACTCAGCCAAGGTATTCCTTTCTTTCAGTTGGGCGTTGACATGTTGCGCTCTAAATCCATGGACAGAAACAGCTACGACGCCGGTGATTGGTTTAATTTTATTGACTACACCATGAGCTCTAATAATTGGAATGTTGGCCTGCCTCTGGCGCAAGATAACGAAGCTATGTGGGAAGCCATTAACAGTATCAATGGCAGTGTAGCGGCTCCTGGGCAAACCGAACTGGAATACAGTTCAGCGGTATTTTCCGAATTTTTACGCATACGAAAAGCCAGCCCCTTGTTTCGTTTAACGACGGCTAGCGATGTTATCAATCGCATCGGTTTTCATAATATTGGTGAGGCTCAGCAACAAGGCCTTATCGTTATGAGTATTGACGATGGCGTAGGATTAACAGATCTAGATGTGCGCAACGATGCCATTGTTGTGGTGATTAACGGCACTGGCGAAGCGCAGTCCCATACCATCGCAACGGCAAGTAATTTTGAGTTACACACTATCCAACAAAACTCTATTGATACCATTGTGGCGGCATCGAGCTTTAACCAAGGTGATGGCGAAGGTACTTTTACGGTTCCCGCGCTGAGCACCGCTATATTTGTTAAACCGCAAGGTGACGCACAGGGGGAGGGCCTAGCGGCAAATGTAACTCAAGGTTTGCCAGATGCGCTGCCCTACGGCGATACGGTGGTGTACCTTCGCGGTGACATGAATGACTGGTCTACAGATAACCCTCTCAGCTATGTTGGCAATGGCGTTTATCAAACCACGGTGACTTTAACCGGCGGCACCACTTATGGTTTTAAGTTTGCCGATGCCGAATGGGGCAGTTTAGGCCTTAACTTTGGCGCTAGTGATGACGCTGATGGGCTGGTTACTGAAGGTGTGAATAAACCGCTATTTGCCAGTAACGCAAACCTGTTATTCACACCTGCTGTGGATGCAAGTTACCTCATCCGCTTCGACGCGTCGGACGCGGCCGCACCTATCGCCAACATAATTAATGAAGAACCTTTTCCCGGTACAGCGGTATATCTGCGTGGTGATATGAATGATTGGGGTGAAAGTGATGCATTTACTTACCAAGGTGGCCGTCTATATACCTTCGAAACAACTATCGATGCGGGCACCTACGGCTTTAAAGTAGCCTCGGCAGATTGGAGTACTGTTGACTTTGGTGCTGTAGCGGAGGACGCCAATGCGGTAGAAATTGGCGAGACGGTGCACGTGGGTTCAACAAATTTTAATCTTAGTCTTACGCTTAACGAAGCAACTGACTTGGTGTTTATCTTTGATCTATCCAATGCCGATCAAGCTCAATTACGCATCTTCGGCAAGGCGTTTTTTGGTAGCACCCCAGTATTTGTCCGCGGCGATATGAATGGCTGGGGCACGGTAGATCAAGCCACTTACGTGGGAGATGGAAGCTACGCAGTAACGCTCGGCCTGGCCCTGGGCAGCTATTCATTTAAAGTGGGCGATGCCGATTGGGCGGAGTTCAATTTTGGCCCAGTGTCGGAAGCGTCGACGGCGATTGTTTTGGGTACAACTCACCCCACAGTGTTTAATTCACCGAATAATTTTAACCTCACCGTAGAAGCGGCAGGTGATTATGTGTTCACCATTACCGGTCCAGATGCCACTAGTCCAAGCATTACAGTGACTGCCGCCGAGTAAAACACCAGGTCGTTTGGAAACTTGAGCGCTTTTTTCTTTAACGTTGCACAACTACACAACTAAACAACTACACAGCTACACAGCTACACAATTAAACAGCTATACAACCACACAACTACAAAGCTACACAGCTCCACAACTACACAACCAAAGGTTTAAATAATGATAAATATATTACTTTTGGCGGCTTGTTTTTTAGCGGTATTGGTGTCCGCCACAGTTACCCATGCCGCAACCGAGCAAGATAAAAACAGCAGCGCTATTTTACTGCAGGGGTTTCATTGGAATTCCCACGATTATGATTGGTATAACCGTCTGCAAGGCAATGCTGAGAGCATCGATGCACTGGGCGTAACCCATGTGTGGTTTCCACCGGTTAGCGATGCCGCCTCCGATGAAGGCTATTTACCCCGTGAGCTTTACCATATCGATACCCAATATGGCACCGAGCAGCAATTGCGCGCAGCAATTTCAACCCTGAGTGGCAAAGGTATCGATGCGGTTGCCGATATTGTCATTAACCACCGGGTCGGCACCACAGATTGGGCTGATTTTACCAACCCTACCTGGGGTTCTTGGGCGGTGACTTGCAATGATGAGTGGCCTGGCGCAAGCGGCTCGTGTGATACTGGCGACGGCTACGCAGCAGCGCGGGATATCGACCATACCAACACTGCGGTGCAAGGCGATATTATAAGTTGGCTACGGGATTTTCTGTTTGCCGACTTAGGTTTTAAAGGCCTGCGTTACGATTACGCCAAAGGCTACAGTCCCTATTATGCGGGCCTGTATGCGAATGAGGTAAACCCGAGTTTTTGTGTTGGGGAAATTTGGACCGACTTAAACCCGAATGATGTGAATCCGCATCGGCAGCAGTTAGTGGATTATGTGAATGGCACGGCTGACGCGTGCGGTGTTTTCGACTTTACCACCAAGGGCCTGCTCAACCTCGCATTACACAATGGTGAATACGCTCGGTTAAGTATCGATGGCGCACCTGCCGGTGGTATTGGGTGGTGGCCGCAAAAAATGGTGACGTTTGTCGATAACCACGATACCGGCCCCAGTGAATCCTGTGGCACAGGTCAGGAACATTGGCCCGTCCCCTGCGATAAAGTGATGCAAGGCTATGCATACGTGTTAACACATCCGGGCGTGCCAACCATCTATTGGCCACACGCTTACGATTGGGGCTTGTACGATGCCATCAAAGCCCTCGCCGATGTGCGCGTGAGCCAGGGTCTAAGCTCAGCCTCTAGCGTCAATATTCAAGCGGCGCAAAACGGATTATATGCGGCTATTATCGATAGTAAAGTGGCGGTTAAAATTGGGCCCAATGCTTGGTCCCCTGCCGGTTCCGATTGGACCATTGCGACCAGCGGCAGCAACTATGCGGTTTGGACAAAACCGGCTACCCCGGTGGAACAGCGGACAGTTGTGTTTGTGTACGGTGAAACACAAACCGGCCAAGACCTGTTTGTTCGCGGCGGTATCGACCACGATTATGCGGCCGCAAACCTGGGTAAAAACTGCAGCGACACAAACTACGAGTGCGCCATTCCTATCGTACACAACAACCGTTTAAACGCGACCACCGCAGGCTGGAAAAATAACGATAACTATTTGGATTGGTACGGTGCAGAAGCCGGTCAAAGCGCCGCTGCGGGCAGTCCCGCCGACTGGACCACCAACTTATGGCAAGCGTCGTGGGGCGAGCAACGTACGGTGGAGGCTGATGGTTTTGGCCTAACGCCATTAAACGTATACGGCCCACACTACTGGATGTTAGATGTGCAAATGGACTGCAGTGCAACCGCCAACGGTTGGTTCGAGCTAAAAACCTATATTAGTAACGGCCCCGGCTGGGAGGTGGACGTAGCACAAACCGGCACGCCCTATAGTTCCGGTAACCATTTTGCTCAATGCGGAAAAATTAACGTGTTTTCACGGGGTTCTTCTGAGGCGACTATTTTAGACTTTTAGTGTCTGTGTTCCAGCCTATTGATCGAGGTCTACCGCAGCACTGTGGGCACCGCTTATAAAATTAACACCGATTGTTATGGCTGTGTTTCATGGGGCTTAAGGCTATATTTATTGCGGCTTAAGGCTATATTTATTGAGGCTTAAGGCTATGTTTAATAGCGCTTAAGGCTATGTTTAATAGGGCTTAAGGCTATATTTAATAGGGCTTAAGGCTATATTTATTGCCACATGCATAGTTTATCGCAGAAGAACATTTTGAAACCAAGCCAAAACTAAATGGTTAACAAGTTACCGAAGTACATTGTGGCCAAAGATTTTTCTATTGGTTTTCTGGAATTCACCCGGGGGTGAATTCCAG
>JAHQVY010000044.1 GCA_019634095.1 Cellvibrionaceae bacterium | reverse complement strand
TCACATCCCTGTGCATATCGGCAATTGCTCCTCGGTAATTGCTCCTGCATTACCCTAATAAGCTACATCCTTGTAGCGATGCATTGCCCTAATACCTCACATCCCTGTGAGTACCGCCTTGCCAAGAACAAAAATTGGCACACTCCTAACACCTAAATCTCAAACGCTTTGGGTATATTTCCTAAAAATAACATCCAAATTTTGCATAATTTCTTTTTTTAACTCGATTGGCGCGCTTTCCACAAGCTGGGCGAGCCCATCGATGGTCAGCGACTGTTCGAAACTTTGCGCGATGGGTCGATAGCTCAAATGCCAGGGCTCTGGAGCCACCCCGCCAAGATCTTGGCAATAGGGCCAGAAAAATTGATCCGCTTGCAGGTGTGAGCGCAACCAGCGGTGCAAAGCAGCGCAAGGACCGCTTTCCTGATATTCGCAAGGCAGCAATTGCAAGTTAGAGGGCGATATCGCCTTTGCATCGTAGATATCCACATCGCTGCCCCAGTGATGCCGCGAGGCACCCGGCAGAGCAGACCAGCGCAACATGGCAAACATCAGCTCAGTTTTAGATACAGACAGCCTTTGCAGAGGCCGACCCTCGTTATTTAACACCGTTCGTTCACCTCGAGCCTTCGCATTCCAAATTTCCAGCTGGCGCTGAAAGCTACGAAAACCACTGGCGATGCAGAGCTCGAAACCGGCTGTTTTTGCCTGCTTTTTCAAATTACAAAGGGGGATAACAAGTGACTTGTGCACCGGTTTTTCCAAAGCGCAGAAATCAATATGTTCTTCAGAAATGCCCCAGCAAAGATCTGTATTCACCCCCCTTCCCTCTAAACAAGTATGCGAAAGAATTGCGTTGCGGCAATAAGTATGTATCATAAAGCACTAAACACTTAACGAATCAGCTCGCCAATACATTACTCAACCAAGGTAGGCTGATCATTTTGCAACAACGCTTGGCAACAGCTAAACGGCAAACCCCTCAAACGTCGCGTCTTGCCGTAGAAACTTTACCACGTTAAGCAAATGCCACGGGTAATACCATTGAACGAGTAGCAAGCAATAGAGAAATGAATTTCTGTTTGCGTACTATCCAATGTTTACCATCCCCCAACATCCGATATAAGGGAGCTTTTAGATTAATGGCAATATCAGAAAAGCATTCTATAATGAAAACGGGTGCAGCTAAGTGCAGCGGCACTTTTAAATCCTACTTAAATTCTAATAATTAAGGAACCTGTGGACCATCTGAATAATGACCTCCAACAACTCAGAACTATTAGAGCTTAAAAACCTTGGTATGGCCTCTGTAAATATTTTACACGCTATCGGTATAAACAATTACGAAGACCTGCAAAAGCTGGGAGCGGTGGCTGCGTACTCGCGAATTAAGTCACGGGGCATACACGTATCTAAAGTTATGCTCTACGCTTTGCAGGGCGCATTGATGGATGTTCACTGGAACGATCTATCCCCAGACCTGAAGGCTCAGCTCGTGAAAGAAGCGGAGCAGAATGCCCGAGCAATTTCCTGAGCGAAGATAAACGGTAGCACAAGCTGTTCGACAATATTTGTAACCGCTAAGCTCAGACGATTAAGATAATGAGAAATTACATTGACCAGAGTTTGTCGCACAGAGCAAATTCCGTGTGAGGGAACCTTTTGTTTTAACCACAACGATCGCCCCCATTTTCTGCTGCGCAACCACAGCGGCGTGTTCTGCTATGTTAACGCATGTCCGCACAATAGGGTTCGCCTCGACTGGACAGAAAATAACCTGCTCGACGCTGAAAAATTGTTCATCCAGTGCGCCAGCCATGGCGCCCTGTTTGAAATGGATACCGGTCGCTGTGTGTTTGGCCCTTGCCAAGGTCAGTATCTACAAAGCGTTCCCTGTACTATACACGAAGGCTGGATAGAAATTTAGACCCTCACAGGCAAGGGATTTATAAGCGCTACCTCCCCGCGATCGACACAGATCTGTGTAGCGTATGCAATGACTTCAACGCCGCGGTGCATCGCTTCAGCTAACAGAGCCGCGTATTTAGGGTCGATATGCCGCGCCGGTGATACCGAGCGAATACCGGTATGCTGCACACAAAAAAACAAAACCGCGCGCGCACCCTCTTCTCTCACTGTCATCAATTCGCGCAAATGTTTGCAGGCTCGAACACTCACCGCGTCTGGGAAATACCCGCAGCCTTCGCCGTCCGACAGCGTAACGCTTTTCACCTCAACGTAGCAGGGAGCGCCTCGCCCCTGCAAAACGATATCCACTCGACTATTTTCACTGCCATATCGCTGCTCAGTCGACAGCTCTGTGTAGCCCTCCAGTTCCTTAACCGTGCCGTTGTCAATGGCCTCCACTGTCAGCGCGTTGGCTCGCAAGGTATTGATTCCGGCGAGGAAACCACAAGGGGTGGTGGCCAACTCCCAACCGAAGCGATACTTGCGCTTAGCATTGCCAGACTCAAGTATCCAGCAGGGACTGTTGGGGACGATACAGTTGGTCATCGCCCCGGTATTTGGGCAGTGAACCGTTATTTGCTCGCCGCTGGGCAGCACGACATCCGCGAGGAATCTTTTGTAACGTTTAATCAAAACCGCGCCCTGAAGTGGCTTTTCGTATCTCATTTGCTATAGTCCTTCGAATACTCGAGTCATTTTTTCACTAAATAGGTGACAGCAGTAATAACTTTCTGGTAGTTTTTTCGCGAGTTATCAAAATAACTGTGCGAAACAGCATGTAGGTAAACTGGGGTTGAAACCCTGCAAATTGCCCTCACATTGAGTGCAATTTTCACGAAGAGGCGCTAAAAACAATGCCCGAAACTCAAGCAAAAACAAGTTTCGCATTGCGCGACATTCCGGCATATCAGGAAAGTGCGGGCGAAGAATACATGAACGACAGGCAGAGAGATCATTTTCGAGAACTCCTTCTCGCCTGGAAAAGAGAATTGATGGAAGAAGTCGATCGCACGGTAAGTCACATGAAGGACGAAGCCGCTAACTTTCCCGATCCGGCAGACAGGGCAAGTCAAGAAGAAGAGTTCAGCCTTGAGCTTCGCACCCGCGATCGCGAGCGCAAGTTGATCAAAAAAATTGACTCTACTTTAGAACTGCTCGAATCGGAAGACTACGGTTACTGCGACGCATGCGGCGTTGAAATTGGTGTTCGTCGCTTAGAAGCGCGCCCCACTGCAACCTTGTGCGTCGACTGCAAAACCATTGACGAAATCAAAGAAAAACAAACGACAGTATAGTTTTTCGGCGATTTACCCAGCAGTGTGGAGACACAGCCCGGCAACCAGCCATACGTGGGCCGTTTTGCGCCCTCACCTTCGGGTGACCTGCACTTCGGCTCCTTAGTTTGCGCTTTGGCGTCCTACTTGGATGCCAAAGCCTTCGGTGGCGAGTGGTTGCTGCGCATAGAGGACATCGACCCACCGCGGGAACAGCCTGGGGCAAAACGTGCCATGCTCAAATGCCTTGAGCGCCACGGCCTGTTCTGGGACCGAGAAGTCGTCTATCAGAGCCAGCGCTATCATTTGTACCGCGACGCTTTGCACACGCTGGCTTCGAGGAACCTGATCTATCGCTGCAGCTGCAGTCGCAAGCGTCTCTCACAGCTTCGCAATGAGGGAAAAAACGCCTACGACCGACACTGCGTTTACACGCCGCCGCCGCCCGACCGGGCCGCTGCGTGGCGCCTCGACCTGAATCGGGCGCAACAGCTACTCAGTGGAAACCCGTTAAACACCCACTTCGAGGATGTTATACTCGGCGCACAGCATTACCAGCTGGCGGATCAGGGCGATTTCGTTATCCATCGCAAGGACGGTTTACACGCCTACAACTTGGCGGTGGTGGTGGATGACTTGGCCCAGGGCATCAGTCACGTGGTGCGCGGCGCCGACTTGCTCAGCAGTGTCGGCCCGCAGCATATTTTGGCAAGCGCCCTTTGCCGCGCTTTAGGCACCGCCCCACCACTGTGGCGCTACGCGCATATTCCCCTGGTTACGGCGCAAGATGGCGGCAAACTCAGCAAACAAAATCGCGCAGAATCCATCGATGCAAGCCCCGCAACTAACAATATACAACGCGCACTCGCGGCGCTGCGAGTGCCGGTACCCGAACCTGCCAGCATTGAAGATATGCTGAATTTTGGTATTCGAAACTGGCAACCAAAGCGCCTTTCGGGTGTGAGCCGCATCGAATACAGCGCCGTGCCCTCGTCACGGCACCCTTAGCGGCGGCACTTATTACATTCATCGGCCTGCGGTGCATCGCACTTGCGACGCCAGAGGAAATCGCCTTCGAATTTAGCTTTAAATATCGTGCTGAGCGGCAAAAAGTAATAGACTTCGTGGTCGAATTTTCAGGCCGGGGCCATTAAATGAACAAGCAACAACCTGTGCTGTTATTTTTGCTGGTGGTCTATGTCCTTTTCCCATCACTGGTAGACTGGATTATCGATGCGGAAGCCGGTTGGTACAGGCCCTACATTTTTTGGAGTGGTCTGGTGATTGTTGCCTACATATTACAAAGGCGCGATAGCTCCCATGACCTTTAGCTATCTTCAAGTCGCTCTGATTTGCCTAGCCTATCTCAGCATACTGTTTACTATTGCCTACAGCACAGAAAAAGGTTTGATTGGCGAAAAAATAGTCTCCCACCCGCTCACTTATATTTTTTCGCTCGGGATTTTCGCCAGTGCCTGGGCATTTTACGGCGTTATCGACCTTGCGAGACAATACGGTTACGGCGCACTGGCCTATTATGTGGGTACGGGAGCCCTGTTTCTATTTGCGCCCACCGCTTTAAAACCACTGATGGAGCTGGCGCGACGCTATCAAATTAACTCTACCGCCGACCTGCTCACTTTTCGCTATCACAGCCACCGCATTGGCGCTGTTGTCACACTATGCATGCTTTTGGCAATGGGGCCTCTTATTGCATTGCAGATGCAAGCGGTGGCCGACTCATTTCATTTGCTTACCCACTCCCCCGACCAATCACTGCGCGACCCGGCTTCAGATTCCGGTATTCGCGATACCCTCGCCTTCGTTTACTGCGGCGTCATCGCTTGCTTCGCCATGATGTTCGGCTCCAACCGAGCACATCACCGCGGCTTGATAACGAGCATGGCCTTCGAGTCGATGGTGAAGGTAACCAGTTTACTCGCCGTCGGCCTGTTTGCGGTTTACCAAGTATTCGATGGCTTCAGCGGGCTGGAACAATGGCTGGCCTTTAACCCTGCGCACATAAATCAACTGCATACGCCATTGCGCACCGAATCTTCGCACACTTTACTACTGGTCTTTATCGCCACAGCGGTTTCCATGCCGCACATTTTTCATATGACGGTGGTGGAAAACCCAACCAAGCACGCAACCAGCACCGTGACCTGGGCCTTTCCCCTGTTTTTGCTGGTCATGGCTCTGCCGATCTTCCCTATACTGTGGGCGGGCTATAAATTGGGCGCCCCGGCACCTTTTGAGTACTACCCGGTGGCGATTGCTCAAATATCCGGCAGCGGGGTGTTCTCACTGGTGGCGTTTGTCGGCGGCCTATCGGCGGCCACCGGGGCAATGATCGCCATATCGCTGTCTTGCGCCACCATGATAATCAATCACTGGATCTTGCCAGCCTCGCCACTGCGGGTAACGCATGATATTTACGGGCAAATTGTCTGGATGCGACGAGTACTGATTTCAGTGGTGATCTTGTTCGGCTACACCTTTTATTTCACCCTCAACGCCGCATTCTCACTCACTGAACTCGCCCTCACCTCTTTCATCGCGACGCTGCAGTTTCTCCCGGGGGTTATCGCGGTGGTTCACTGGACCAAAGCCAACCGTCGCGGACTCATCGCAGGGCTTGCGGTGGGAATGCTCTTTTGGGCCGTGGGCTTATTAATACCCATGATGTCCGGCGAAAAGGCTCTGAGTATTACACTGTTGTCTTGGACATTAAACCTGGGCATCGATCACTGGGGGGACCTCACTACTTGGTCACTGTCCGCCAACACCATTGTGTTCTTTGTGGTATCGCTTTTCAGTAAAGCTTCCGACGAGGAATTGTACAGCGCAGAACTGTGTTCCCAGGATGAGCTGAGTCATCCCATCCGTATGGTGCTAGACATTCGCTCCCCTCAGGAAATTACCGATCGCCTTGCACTCATTGTCGGCGGGACAACCGCGCACGTTGAAGTGGGCCGCGCTTTGGAACAGCTCAAAATGCACCAGGGCGAAAGGCGCCCCTACTCACTGCGGCGCTTGCGAGACGAGGTGGAAGCCAACTTATCGGGCCTGATGGGTATATCGATGGCCAGCGAGATCATGGATCGCGCCGTCCCCTACCGCGTCCCTGAAGGCGAAGGCGTTACGGACATTAACTTAATCGAAAGCCGCGTCAACGAATACCGTTTGCACCTGACAGGTCTCGCGGCAGAGCTCAATAACTTGCGTTTGTACCACCGCAAGACCTTCGAAGAGTTGCCAATGGCGGCCTGTTCGGTGGGGCAAGACTTGGAAATATTGATGTGGAACAGCACCATGGAAAAACTTACCGGCATCGAAAGCGAGCGGATCACGGGCTCGACCCTGGCGGAAGTCAGCCTTCCCTGGGGTAACTTGCTGCATGAATTTTCAACATCCGATGACTCTCATCTGTATAAGCAACAAATCGATATTGCCGGCCGCTCTCACTGGATTTCCCTGCATAAATCACAAATCCCCGCCCCCATGACACAGAGCATTGGCGGGCAAGTCATTCTCCTGGAAGACGTTACCGAAATGCAACAATTGGAACAAGAGCTCTACCACAGCGAACGCCTGGCTTCTGTCGGCCGAGTCGCGGCGGGGGTTGCCCACGAAATTGGCAACCCAGTCACCGGTATTGCTTGCCTGGCCCAGAACCTGAAGTACGAAACTGAAGAGAAAGAAGTTTTGGAAACCGCCGAGCAGATTCTGTCGCAAACTGGTCGCGTGAGTCGCATTGTTCACTCACTAGTCAGCTTTTCCCATGGGGGACAAAAAGAGAACGGTGCTTATCATCCAGTAAACCTGCATGACTGCGCCCAAGAAGCCATCAATTTATTGGCCCTGCAAAAAGAGAAGCAGCAAGTTCAGTTCGAAAATAGCATTCCAGGAGAACTCTTAGCTCTCGGCGATACTCAAAAACTCATTCAAGTATTTGTCAACTTGCTGTCAAACTCTCGCGATGCCAGCGAAGAGGGCTCATTGATTAAAGTAGAGGGCAATCAGCGAACAAGCTGGGTTGAATTTGCGGTAACAGACCAAGGACCGGGCATTCCGCCAGAATATATCGATCGCATACTCGAGCCGTTTTTCACCACCAAGGACCCAGGAGAAGGCACCGGACTGGGGCTAGCCATGGTTTACAGCATTATTGAGGAGCACAAAGGCACATTAGATATTGTCAGCCCCGTAGATAAAGTGTTACAAAATGGGACGAAATTTGAAATAAGACTTCCAGCACCTCATGAAAGTAGCCAACAATGAGTATAGAATTCACAGCGTCGAGCCCCGGCAAGTTAACAGATATACTCTGCTTAGTATCGCAATGAACCCTTAAAATAGGTAATCGCCGCAACACATGAATAAGATACTGATCGTAGAAGATGAAGAGATAATCCGCACTGCACTGCGCAAGCTGTTAACTCGCAATAAGTACGACGTTAAAGAAGTTGCATCGGTGAGTGAGGCAACGAGCCGGCACAAGCTCGACAGCTTTGACTTGATCATTAGTGACTTGCGATTGCCTGGAGCGCCGGGTACGGATTTAATCCAGCTTGCAGGGGAAATACCGGTTCTTATTATGACGAGCTATGCCAGCTTGCGCTCTGCAGTGGACTCAATGCGCATGGGTGCAGTTGACTATATAGCCAAGCCTTTTGACCATGAGGAAATGCTCGCAGCAGTTAAACGGGTGCTTGGCAAATCTGCCGCGCGCAAACCCTTGAACAACACAGAGAAAAGTGACCGCGGCGTCGAGGGAATGATCGGCTCCAGCGCAGTTATGCAGGCCCTCTATGCAAAAATTCACAAAGTCGCTCCCACTCAAGCCACTGTTCTAGTCCACGGCGAAACCGGTACCGGTAAAGAGCTGGTCGCTAACGCAATTCATAGCCAGAGCCCCCGCGCCGGCAAAGCGCTGATCTCGGTAAACTGCGCCGCCATTCCAGAAACACTTATCGAAGCTGAGTTATTCGGACATGAAAAAGGCGCCTTCACTGGCGCCGCTACCACGCGAGAAGGCCTGGTAGCGGCAGCCAATTGCGGCACCCTATTTCTCGATGAAATTGGCGAGCTTCCCCTGGAAGCCCAGGCACGGCTGCTCCGAGTGTTGCAAGAGGGCGAAGTGCGCCCGATCGGATCGGTAGAATCTCGCAAGGTTGACGTGCGTCTGGTGGCCGCCACACACCGAGACTTAGGCAAATTGGCAAAAGAGGGCAAATTCCGAGAAGACCTGTATTTCCGTATCAACGTGGTACAACTCAAACTGCCGCCACTGCGCGAGCGGGGTAAAGATATCCTCGCCCTAGCTGAAACCTTTGTGAAACGTTACTCGGAGGAAATGAAGCGCCCTGCGCTGACGCTGACGCCCGAAGCGATACAGGCCATTACAACCTATACCTGGCCAGGTAATATCCGCGAACTGGAGAATGCAATACAACGCGCGGTTATTTTGTGCGATGACGAAACCGAAATTGACCACAATCAGCTTTCTATCGACCTCGACCTAGTAAAGGTGGATGACGGTGAAGATGGCGAAAGCAGCAAGCGCGGCAAGGCAAGTCGACGTGAGCCCAGCGAAGATCTATCCCTTGAAGATTACTTTCAACGCTTTGTGCTGGAGCATCAAGATACCATGAGCGAGACAGAACTCGCGAAGAAGCTCGGAGTCAGCCGCAAGTGCCTGTGGGAACGCCGCCAACGCCTGGGCATTCCGAGACGTAAAGCCGGCCAAAGCAAATAGCAAACAGTCAGCCCTCGAGCGACTTACGCCGTCGCTTTCCCACTCCTCAGCCCAACCTGAGCCCAAATCTCCGCCCCACCGCGGCTCTACCTCCGCCCCCGGACATAAGCCCCTATAATTTGCCGCAAACGGTTAAACCTAACTTACTCAGTTGGATCGCAGCGAGGACGTGCAAGCGACTGAAATTAGTGTGAATTTTTTAACTTTTGCGGCAAATTCGCAGTCACTTTGCGGGTGCGGGCGCAAAATGGAAAAACGGCTCAATTTCAGTTCATTGGGCGTCCGCAGTAGATTCAAATGATTAAGTTAGGTTTAACCTAAATAAATCAGTTGGATCGTAGCGAGGGCGTTCAAGGGGCTGAAATTAGAGTGAATTTTTTAACTTTTGCGGCAAATTCGCAGTCACTCTACGGGT
>JAHQVY010000365.1 GCA_019634095.1 Cellvibrionaceae bacterium | reverse complement strand
GGCATTGCTGCGTATAAAAGTGCAGAGCTGGTACGCTTACTGCGATCATCCGGCGCAATTGTCAAGGTGGTAATGAGCGCCGCTGCGCAAGAATTTATTACTCCCTTAACTCTGCAAGCGCTGTCCGGCTTGCCGGTGGCGACGGAGCTGTTAGATACCGAGTCAGAGGCTGCGATGGGTCATATTGAGCTGGCTCGCTGGGCCGACTGTGTGCTGATCGCGCCAGCGACTGCCGACGTCATTTCAGGTTTGGCTGTGGGCAGCGGAGCAAATTTGCTGCTAACG
Source organism: Cellvibrionaceae bacterium (assembly GCA_019634095.1). Taxonomy (GTDB): domain Bacteria; phylum Pseudomonadota; class Gammaproteobacteria; order Pseudomonadales; family Cellvibrionaceae; genus JAHQVY01. The sequence goes on along the minus strand of JAHQVY010000365.1, from coordinate 4,941 downwards.
TTGTGTCTGGCTTGCTCCTGCCCTGTGGCTGTTGCCCCGGCAATGAATCAGGCCATGTGGCGTCACCCGGCGACTCAGCACAACGTGCAAACTTTGCAGAGCCGGGGGCTCAAAATTTTTGGTCCAGGTGAAGGCCAGCAAGCCTGTGGCGATGTTGGGCCGGGGCGCATGCTAGAACCTACCCAGATCGCTGAGCTGCTGGCAGCGATGTTTCCCAAGCCTTTGTTGGCTGGGCTGCGAGTGATGGTGACCGCGGGCCCGACTCGAGAAGCCATTGATCCAGTGCGATATCTTAGCAACCACAGTTCAGGAAAAATGGGTTATGCGCTGGCCGAGGCCGCTGCAGAACTTGGCGCGAGTGTCGTACTGATTAGTGGTCCCAGTCGTCTAACGGTAAGTCCCTCTATACAGTGTGTCCAAGTGGTTTCGGCCGCCCAGATGCACCGTGCAGTCTTAGACAACCTGCAGGGTGTGGATATCTTTATTGGGGCTGCTGCGGTTGCGGACTATCGGCCGAAAAATGTTGCGGCCAATAAAATCAAAAAAACCGATGCTTCGAGCGTGACTTTAGAGTTGGAAAAAAATCCCGATATCATCGCTGCTGTCGCGAACTCTGCCGAGCGGCCCTTTACAGTTGGTTTTGCGGCAGAAACAACAAACCTTGTCGAATATGCCAAAGATAAACTGACATCGAAAAAACTCGATGCGATTATCGCCAATGATGTGTCGCAATTCGGTATTGGTTTTGATGCTGACGAAAATGAAGTCACGGTATTTTACGGCGATCAGCAGCAGCGTTTAGCGCAAGCAAAAAAATCTGTTTTAGCAATACAGATTCTGGAGCTTCTAGCTCACCTATACTCAAAAAGTACTGTTGTCAACTAATCAATAACTGGCAAAACTATCAAGCGCGAGCCTCTTGCGCGGTGAGTGCGTTTGTTAGTTGCAAATATAGATAAACTAAAAAAGGATCGGTCAGTGCCGTCGAATTTTGAAAAATTTTCCGATGAGTCTCGCACAGTAGTTTCTCGAGAAGCGCCCAAGAAGCGCACAGCGGCAAATATCGGCCTAACCCCGCTCGCGTTATGTCGTGTGTGCGGTTTGCTTTTGGGAGTACTAATGACGCTATTGGTTTCGCACTATGTCTATCAGTCTCAAGTCGAGGATGTTAAATATTCGCAATTAATGTCGTTGACGCAGCAGCGTGCAGAATTGACCGCTAGAAATGTTCGCGCCTATTTGGAGACATTGGCGCCAAAGCTGGAATATTATTCCTCGCAACCACGTATTGAAAAGGCGCTCGACACTAATGCGACCCCACTGTTAGCGGAGGAAGCCAAAAAGATGCAAGCGCTTATCGATAACCTCATCAAGGTGCGCTTTTTCAGCCGCGGTAATTGGGAGGTAGATCCTACTCTGCGCTATTCAGAGCAAGATATGATCAAAAGCGCGGAGCGCCGTCTCAAGGTGTCGCCTGAAGTTGTAAAAACACAAGACCAATGGTATCTCAATTTCGTCATGCCGATACCGAAAAGTACCAGTCAGCCAGTCGTTGGAAGCATGCTGGTAAGCTTTAACCTGCAAGCGCTTAAAAAGCAGCTAGCGTTAAATAATTCGCGACTGGGCAAGGCCAGCTTAATTCAGCAGTTTACAGGAGGAAAGCCTTTACCTATTTTCGATTCGGGGGAGAACGATTTCGATATCCTGGGTAGTGCCCAAGTGCCTGGCAGCCACTTAATTGTCGAATTTCGGCCCTCAAAGTATTTGTTTTCCCAGACCCATGCGAACGTTTTATTGTTGTTTATCCTGCTAACGGTTGTCGCCGCGATATTTTTGGCGAGTGGTTTTTTTGCGGGTTCACTGTTGGGCCGACGGTTAATGGCCGCAAATGAGGCGAGCAACACGGCAACGGCTAAAACCGGCAACCGGCCTCGACCGGTGGTTGGCACCGTGAAAAATAATGATATTCTCGACATCGAAATTACTGAACAGGACGAGGCGCTATTTGGTTTCGAGGACCACTCCGAACAGGGGGCGCAAGGGGGGACGCAGCCAACCAATGCTGAAGAGTACGCAGAAGATGAGGCAAATAGTCAAGGCTCGAATTTGGATGTTTCGCAGACGATTCCAGACGTAGTTTTCAGAGCCTACGATATCCGCGGCATTGCCGGCTCGCAAGTTAGCAATGAGCTGGCTTATAAAGTGGGGCAATCGGTGGCCAGTGAAGCCCTGGATGACGGCGAGAACACGTTAATTATTGCGCGTGATGCGCGCTTATCGAGCCCAGAATTGACAGAATACCTGATTCGTGGCGTGCTTAGTACGGGCTGCGATGTGCTGAATATTGGCACAGTTCCCACTCCCCTAATGTATTTCGCAACCGAAGTGTTAGACACCTGCAGCAGCGGAATTATTGTGACAGCAAGTCACAACCCAGCCGATCACAACGGTTTTAAAATCGTTATCAATGGCAAGTGCCGTTCTGAAGAAGATATTAAGGCGATTCGCGGGCGTATTTTGAAAGGCGAAATTTATCGCGGTACTGGAACGGAACACCGCCACGATATTGTGCCGCAATATATTGATACCATTTTTTCAGATGTGGCTCTCGCTGGCGAAATATCGATTGTGGTCGATGCCGCAAACGCCGTGGCGGGAACGGTTGCGCCGCAACTGTTTGAAGAGCTTGGTTGCCAAGTAACGCCACTGTATTGTGATTTGGATGGCAGTTTTCCTAACCATAGCCCCGATCCATCGGTGGAAGCGAACCTTCAGGACCTTATCAAGGCTGTGCAAGACGCAGGCGCAGATATGGGGGTGGCTTTCGACGGCGATGGCGATCGCTTAGCGGTGGTGACGCCGAAAGGCAAAATCATCTGGCCAGACCGTTTGCTAATGCTTTATGCTCGCGACATTGTCTCGCGTAACCCCGGTGCCGATGTGGTATTTGATGTTAAGTCAACGCGTCACCTAAACAAATGTATCACTGAGGTGGGGGGCCGACCGGTTATGTGGAAGACCGGCCACTCGCCAATGAAGGCTAAGATGCAAGAGACTGGCGCCTTGTTGGGCGGCGAGTTTTCGGGCCACATTTTTATCAAAGATCGCTGGTATGGTTTTGATGATGGTTTGTACGCAGCTGCGCGTCTGATAGAAATTGTCAGCTTGCAAGGGCAGAGCCTGGACGATCTGTGTGAAGAGTTACCTCAATCCGTGGCAACGCCAGAAATTCGTGTGCCTGTGTCCGAAGATAAAAAGTTTGCCTTGATCGAAAGCCTGAGAGCGAGCGGCAACTTTGCCGATGCTAAAATAACCTGTATTGATGGCTTGCGGGCGGATTTTTCTAAGGGCTGGGGCTTGGTGAGAGCCTCTAATACTAGCGCGGCAATTACTCTACGTTTTGAGGCGGATACGCCAGATTTTTTGCATAAGCTAAAAGCTTTGTTCGTGCGTGAAATAAGAAAAATAGACAACACCATTAATATCGATTGGAAGTGAAAACTATGTCCGGTGGCTACGATCCGCATCAAATTGCCCACGTTTTAACTGAAGCTCTGCCTTATATTCAGCGTTTTACCGGTAAAACCATCGTTGTTAAGTACGGTGGCAATGCCATGAGTGATGTTGAATTAGAAAAAAGTTTTGCGCGAGATATTGTTCTCATGAAACATGTCGGTATGAATCCGGTTGTTGTGCATGGTGGCGGGCCGCAAATTGGCAATCTGTTAAAACGCTTAAATATTGATTCCCAGTTTGTCGACGGTATGCGGGTAACGGATAGTGCGACTATGGATGTGGTTGAAATGGTATTGGGTGCCAGTGTCAACAAGCACATTGTGGGTTTGATTAACGCTCAGGGTGGGCAAGCCATTGGCTTGACGGGTAAAGACGGCAATTTAATTCAGGCCAAGAAAATGGCCTTTAGCCGCAAGTCGCCAGAACTGAAAGCGACGGAAATTATCGATATAGGCCATGTTGGTGAAGTTCAATCCATAAATACCAGTGTTATTGATTTATTACTTGCCAGTGATTTCATCCCTGTAATTGCTCCGATTGGTGCGGGCGACGATGGCGAATCCTATAATATCAATGCCGATTTGGTGGCGGGTAAAGTTGCTGAGTTTTTGCAGGCCGAGAAATTAATGCTACTGACGAATGTCGCGGGCCTAAAAGATAAACAGGGTGAGGTGCTCACGGGTTTAACTGCGCAAAAGGTGACCGCGCTTATCGCAGATGGTACCATTTACGGTGGCATGCTACCGAAAATTGATTGTGCCTTGTCGGCAGTCAAAGCAGGCGTGTCAAGTGCGCATATTGTCGATGGACGCGTGCCCCACGCGGTTTTACTGGAAATTTTTACGGACGCGGGTGTTGGAACCTTGATAACTAATCATCACGATATCCTGTCGGGGGAATAATTCCCCCCGAGGTTGAATTTTAGCGTCGAAATCGCGCGCTTAAATTCAATGGCTTGCCACTAGTCCCTTCATTTCATATTCATATTCATATTCATATTCATGTTAATGTCCATGCCGATGCATTGGCGCTGTAGAGAAAAACAGCAGCTTTTGCAGTGCCACAAGAAATTGTCACTAGAATAGACAAGAAACTTTCTAGTTCATCGCTGTTTCTTCCTATTCTGTGTTACTTTCATGCCGGCTTTGAGTATTCATTGATGTGGAGTCTTGTAAGCTTAACCAGTGAAAGTGTGCAGGCATCGCGAATCGACCTTACCAGCCATTATCCTAAATTAATCAGTTGGATCGTAGCGAGGGCGCTCAAGGGGCTGAAATTAGAGTGAATTTTTAACTTTTTTCGGCAAATTCGTAGTCACTCTATGGGTGCAGTCGAAAAATTGAGAAAACGCTTTAATTTCAGTTCATTGGGCGTCCGCAGTAGATCCAACTGATTAATTTAGGATTATCCTAAATTAATCAGTTG
>JAHQVY010000364.1 GCA_019634095.1 Cellvibrionaceae bacterium | reverse complement strand
CGATATGCACAGGGATGTGAGGTATTAGGGCAATGCAGGAGCAATTGCCGAGACAACGCACAATAGCCATTCTATTTAAGGCGGAGCAACACAGCCAAGGGCGCTTAGTGGCGTGCTCATGAGGCCTAAATCTCAAGTGTTTTGGGTATAGTAAAGTGGGAGTCTATTGTTCGCTTGAGCAATGAATATGTTGCATGCAATCTGATGAGTCTTTTTTTATCGCCTCACTTCTAATGCTTTGGTGTTGAAATGAAACAGTTAAATTACAATCATCTTTTTTATTTTTATAGTGTGGCTCGAGAGGGTGGGGTACACAAGGCTGCTGAAAAACTCCACATTACGCCGCAGACTATTAGTGGTCAAATATCCAGCATGGAAAAGTACTTGGGCTACGCGCTATTTAACCGTGTTGAAAAGCGTTTGGTGTTAAACGAAATGGGCAGTATCGCGTTTCGCTACGCAGAGGAAATATTCGCTTTGGGGAACGAGCTCAGCGAGGTTTTATCCACTCAGGAAATTCGTGGTGAGGTGCCGTTTAGTGTGGGCATTATCGATGTAGTGCCAAAAATCTTTGCCTACCATTTACTGCAGGCCTGTTTTTCTTTGGAGCACGGTGTGCATTTAAGTGCGAGAGAGGGGAGCTTTGAGTATCTGCTATCGGAGTTGTCTTTGAATAAGCTGGATCTTATTGTATCCGATCGTCAGGTTCCTCCGGTTTTGGGCGTCAAAGCTAACAGTCAAATGATTGCCGAATCGGGCTTTACTTTTTTTGCTGCCAAAGACCGTGCGGTGTTTTTTAAAAACCCATTCCCGCAATGTCTCCACGAGGCACCAATGATTTTGCCGGGCGACAAATCCATGCAAAAAAGTTTGGTGCTTTCCTGGCTGCACAATCAATCGATTCACCCGAAGGTGATTGCCGAGTTTGACGATTCTGCTTTAATGAAACTTTTTGGTCGACAGGGTTACGGCGCCTTTTTTTCACCTACTTTGATTGAGTCTTTTATACAAGCACAATTCGATGTAGAAATTTTAGGGCGCACCGAAGAAATAAAAAGCCAATTTTTCGCCATAACCCCACAGCGCAGAACGATTCATCCATTAACGCGAATCTTGTTAGATCGCGGCAAAAATCTTTCGCAAAAAAACTTACTAGAATATTAATTTTTTGCTAGCCTACCCGCAACGACCTTGTAAATACGACCTTGCAAATACGACCTTGCAAATACGACCATGGCCGCTGTTGTTTGAACCAAAGCGGTAGCTTACTGTGGGGTTTGCCAACCGGTAGAAATTGCTGCAAAGCATACGCTTCTCGCTTGCATGCGACGTAGAGGGAAAGTTTAACATCGTGGATTATGGATTGATCCCACTCTTTACTTGGTCGCCGTGCACCAAAATGGTTGGTTTAGCGTCCGTAGCGTTTTGCTGGTATCAGGTGTTGTGCCAGAGAATTAGTCAACGGCTTCAGCCCATCACCTTTGAGGCCTATCATCTCTGCAGCTTAGTGTGACGGATTTTAATAAGTCATCAGCGGTTGTGAGCGCGCAACGCCCGTTGTTTTTCTTTCTGCCAGTCGCGTTCTTTTTCGGTTTGCCGTTTGTCGTGTTGCTGTTTGCCTTTGGCGATGGCGACTTCACACTTAACCAAGTGCCGCTTCCAATAGAGTGCAGTGGCAACAATAGTGTGACCTTTTTGCTCTGTAGCTTCGCTTAACTTGTTGAGTTGTCGTCGATTGAGCAGCAATTTGCGCGTGCGCTGTGGGTCGGTAACAAAGTGGGTCGAGGCTTGCGGAAGTGGTTGAATTTGTGATCCGAAAAGCCAGGCCTCGCCATCTTTGAAGATCACATAGCTATCGGTAAGCTGGCCTTTGCCGGCTCTTAATGATTTTACCTCCCAGCCACTCAGCACCACGCCGGCCTCAAATTTTTCTTCTATAAAAAAGTCGTGTCGCGCTTTTTTGTTCTGTGCAATTGTGTTGCTACTGGTTTTTTTCTTCTTTGCCATAGTTCGCTATTATAGTTGTACAGGCTGTGCCGCAGCTAGTCTATTTGTCCTAATCATTCTATTTTCTTTTAAGCGCTGACGATTCAACCAATCAAAAACCCACTGTTTGGTGGTATTGGTTGTGAATAATACCCGAAACTGGACCTTGCAGTGTTTATGTTCACACGGGTAAGCAGTTACAATCTCGCTTTGGAACGAAGGGTATCGAGGTTTTTGCATAATAAAAATAAAGATAGTTTTAAGCTAGTCTTTCAGCTATGGCGAAGTAGGCGACTTGCTGGCCGACCGTCTCCACAAGATGCAGCTGCTAGCGACAGTATATTGGCTGCACGAATTTTGCAAAACATATTTAATTTCAGGGCGATTACTATTCATTTTTGTCCATCTATACCGGGGGTAAATAATGGACAAGCGCAGTATGCATGGGGTTTGGAGCAGTCGTTGGACCTTTATTCTAGCAGCGACAGGTTCCGCTGTAGGCTTGGGAAATATCTGGAAGTTTCCTTACATTACCGGCGAAAATGGTGGCGGTGCATTCGTATTGGTGTACTTGGTTTGTATCGCATTGGTGGGTATCCCCATAATGATGGCCGAGGTATTAATTGGTCGTCGCGCCCGCATGAGTCCCATTAATGCTATGAAGTATGCGGCGGACGAGGCCGCGCTGCCTCATGCCTGGGCGGCCATCGGTTGGATGGGGGTATTGGCTGGCCTAATGATTATTTCGTTTTACAGTGTGGTTGCCGGCTGGGCAATACAGTACATTTTTACTGCGGCCAGCGGCACATTCACCGGTATCACGGGTGAAAGCGCCGGCGGCGTATTCGCTAATTTTCTGCAGAGCAAAGGCACACTGCTGCTGTGGCACAGCCTGTTTATGGTGATGACATTGGGGGTGGTGGCTGCTGGTGTGACGCGAGGTTTAGGCGCAGTCGCCCGCGTGTTAATGCCGGTGCTGTTTGTTATGCTCGCGCTATTGTTGGTCTACGCGGTTATTAAGGGGAATTTCTCCGCAGGTTTCGCTTTCCTGTTTGATTTTAAATTCGACAAGTTGACCTGGTCTGGTGTTTTAAAAGCCCTCGGTCACGCTTTTTTCACCTTGAGCCTCGGCATGGGGGCCATTATGGCCTACGGTGCTTATATGCCGGCGCAGGGCTCCCTGGCTAAAACCGTTATAACGGTCGGTGTTTTGGATACCGTGGTGGCGCTGGTGGCGGGATTAGCGATCTTCCCCATCGTATTTGCGGCACCCGGTTTGGAGCCCAGCGCGGGGCCGGGGCTGATGTTTATCAGCTTACCTGTGGCCTTTGGCGGCATGCCTTTTGGCGTCTTATTCGGCGCCCTGTTTTTTGTTTTAGTCACGATTGCCGCATGGAGTTCTGCGGTTTCCTTGATTGAACCCGGCGTTGCATGGCTTATTGAGTCGGGCAAGTTTAGCCGCGCAACCGCCACTAGCCTGCTGTCTGGCGTGGCCTGGCTGGGCGGTGTTGCCTGCATCTACTCCAACAATTGGTTGGAGGACAAACCGGGGGGAGTATTTTCCTTCGTGTTCGAATCTCTGGACTTTTTAACATCGCAAGTGATGCTGCCACTGGGTGGGCTGCTTATCGCGTTGTTTGTCGGTTGGTTTATGCGGCGGGCGATTGTGCAATCGGAGCTGGACGCCGAGGAGCATCCCCTGTTTGATATCTGGTTATTTGTGGTTCGCTGGCTTTCGCCACTTTTGGTCATCATCGTGCTTATCGCGGGGCTCGTAGAAAAATTCCAATGAAAATAAAAGTCATAGAACGCAGCGCACTTGCAAATTACTCCGCCGAGAAAATGTATGCGTTAGTTCACGATTTCGAAGCCTATCCGCACTATATGCCCGGCTGTGTGGGAGCGGAATTGCTCGAAAGTGGCGAAGATTGGATAAAGGCGCGCCTCGATTTGGCGATGGCGGGTTTGAAGCAATCCATCGTCACTCGGAATACATTGCAGGCTCCCCGGGCGATGCATATCGATCAGGTAGAAGGCCCGTTTGCGCACTTTAAGGGTAAGTGGAGCTTCGACACTCTATCGCCAGAGGCCTGTAAAGTAGTTTTTGTTATGGAATTTGCATTTGCCAGTCGTATTCTCGGTTTGGCTGCCGGCAAGTTGTTTGAGCAGGTGGCTTCTCAGCAGGTGAAGGCGATATGCGAGCGCGCAAAGTTTATTTATGGCTGAGTACTGGTTTGTGTGATTACAATTTGCTTTTAGGCTTGTTGCATCCGTAGGTGCTTGTGATTATGACACAGAATAAATCGATTGCGGTGGAGGTGGCTTACGCTCTGCCGCAAAGACAAAAAATTATTGCTTTATCGGTCAGTGCTGGCACCACTGCCTATGAAGCAGCGGAGAAATCGGCTATCACGCAGTTTTTTCCGGAAATCAACCTGGAGTCAGCTAAGTTCGGTATTTTTGGTCAGGCTCTCGGCACCAAGGGTTTGAAACCCGCCAAGCAACACGTGTTACAAGAGGGCGATCGCGTTGAGATTTATCGCCCGTTGATTTCTGACCCGAAAGAAGTGCGCAAGCGGCGCGCTGAGCGCCAGTTAAAAGCTAGGGTTTAAAGGCGCGGAGATTACTATAGGCATCGGGCATGCGCTAAACAATTCATGCGCTGTCGGCTTGTGCTTCGTCTATTTCCTCTTCGACTCGCTCGTCCACGTCCTCGTTTATTTGCTCTATTGTGTCCTCTGCTTCGACATCAATATCTGCATCAACATCAACATCAACATCCACAGGTGCTGGGATGTTTTCGGTTTCAGTGGGCAGCGTTGCGACGGTATCAACGGGCTCGACTAGCTTGGGATCGGTTCCCCCAGTGGTAGAATCCATGGTTTGGTTCTTTTTGCGGTAGTCACCCTCCCAGCGAGCCAGTCTACCTTCTTCAAAATATACCTTGAAATGGTAGTTGGTTAGCAGCTTGCCGCCGCGTTTTACATTAAAAAAGTAATCCCAGCGGTCGGCATTGAAGGTGTCGGCCACCATGGGTGTGCCCATAATATAGTTAACTTGCTCGCGGTTCATGCCCGTTTCAAGTTGTTCTACCATTTCTTCTTCAATAAAATTTCCTTGCTGAATAACCACTTTATAGGCGCCGGGGAACCTGACAAAGGAGCAGGCGGCCGCGGTAAAGGTTATAATTAAAACGCTAATTATTCTAAAGAACAAATACATACTTGGGGTTTCCGAATTGGCGCGAGTCCGCGATAATACCCCAAATTTAACTAGGCTGATAACCCCGCTTTGGAGCACTTTAATGAGCATTGAAAATCAAGAGCTGCGTAAGGCAGGTCTCAAGGTCACTTTACCTCGAGTTAAAATCCTGCAAATACTGGAAAGTTCTGATCAGCGACATCTCAGCGCCGAAGACGTCTACAAGGCGCTGCTCGATGCCGGCGACGACGTCGGTCTCGCTACCGTTTACCGGGTGTTGACGCAATTTGAAACGGCAGGCTTAGTGGAGCGCCACAATTTCGACGGCGGTCACTCGGTATTTGAGCTCGATCGCGGTGATCATCACGACCACATGGTTTGCGTGGAAAGCGGCAAGGTGATCGAGTTTCACAGTGAGAAAATTGAACAGTTGCAGCATCAGATTGCCGAAGAACATGGCTATGTTATCTCTGGTCACAGCCTGGTTTTGTACGTTCGACCGATAGATAGCGGCGAGTAAGTTGCCGTGAGTTAGGCGATTATAGGCCTTTTGCTCTCAGCCCCGTTTATCGTCGGCGGTGCTTGCGGCTGCTGTGGTGCATTCCTCTCATGGCGGTGCTATCCGGTTTTTAGCATTGATGATCGGCCCGCAGACTGAACCATTTCTTTGGCATGGGCCAGAGACTTTTTAGAGTCGACGGCGCCACCCATCATTCTTGCAACTTCCGCTACTCTGGCTTCGTTTTCCAGTAGCCGGATACGAGTTGCGGTTTTTCCACTGTCAATTTCTTTGCTCACGCACAAGTGGTGGTGGCTTTTGCTGGCCACTTGGGCGAGGTGGGTAACACAGAGTACCTGGGCTGATTCTCCCAGTTGCCTCAGCAGGTGTCCAACCACATCACCGGTTTCGCCACCAATGCCAACATCGACCTCGTCGAAGACCAGGGTCGGTATGGTCGAGGTGAGGGCGGTTACCACTTGTATCGCCAAGCTCACGCGCGACAGCTCTCCGCCAGAGGCGACCTTTGTTAGGGGTTTCGGGGGCTGGCCCAAATTGGTGGAAATGAGAAATTCCGGCGCCTCATTACCGCCGGGGCTCGCCGGGGCGGGCGCCAGGGCAACCTCCAGTTTGGCGTGTTGCATTGCGAGCTGATTCAGTTGTTTATTAACTTGTTTGCTCAACTGCTCGGCGCTTTTTTGGCGTTTTTTCGACAAACTTTGGGCGAGCTCCTGGTAATGCTGTTCCGCTTGCTGGCAGGCTCGGTTGAGCGAGTCGATTTGGTCGTCGCCACTGCGCAGCGCGGCGAGTTCTTCGCTCAGTTGCCGGTGCAATTCGGCGAGCTCTTCGCTGGCTACTCGGTGCTTGCGGGATACTTGATAGATGTCACTGAGTCGCGCCTCCACTTCCGGCAGGCGCGATACATCGGTGTCGCTGTTTAAGAATTTGTCAATTTCCGATTGGGCTTCCGCCAAATGTATGGATGAGTTTTGCAGCAGTATTAGCGCTTCGTCGAGTTCGGGGGGTTTACCCGCTAGTTGAGTCAACAATTGAATTGCCTGCTGTAGGCGGTCGTTAAGGCCGTATTCGTCTTCGCTGCAAATGTTGGCCACATGCTGACTATTTTGGCGCAGCGATTCAATATTGCTCAGCTCGAGCTGCTCTTGCTCGAGCTGCTCTATTTCACCCTCGGCCAGCGCCAGCTGATCCAATTCTTCCACTTGGTAGTGCAGCAATTGGTAGCGAGCGTTCATTTCTTCCGTTTGCGACCGTGCGCGCTGGCGCTGTTGTTCCAATTTTTGCCAGGCTTTGTAGGCATTTTTAAGGTCTTTGGCCAGAGCCTGGTGTTTGCCAAATTCGTCGAGTAGGCGCCGGTGAGTGTCGGTTTTTAATAGCGACTGGTGTTCGTGCTGAGAATGGATATCGATTAATTTTTCACCGAAATCTCGGAGTTGCTGCAAGGTCACTGTTTGGCCATTAATAAAAGCGCGAGATCGCCCTTCTCGAGTCACCGTGCGGCGCAAAATACACTCGTTGCCGGCGGCGAGATCGTGTTCTTCGAGCCAGCGTTGGGCGAAGCGCAAGCTGCCGATATCGAAACTGGCTTGGATCTCACATTTTTTGCAGCCTGCTCGCACTTTGTCGGTGTCGGCGCGATCTCCCAATGCTAACCCGAGGGCGTCGAGCATAATCGATTTGCCGGCGCCTGTTTCTCCCGTAATGGTGCTGAGCCCGCTGCGCAGTTCGAGGTCGAGGCTTTCCACCAGTGCAAAATTGTTGACATGTATATGAGTGAGCAAAGCATGCCTCCGATAAGTTTGATTTCTGTTTATTTATACAGTACAGGAGGGCGTTTGGCCAGTAGAAATTTTGGGGTAATTCAATCCTCTGATGTTTCTGTGAGAAAAGAACCTTGAATGTTTTTCACCAGCCCCCATATTGCAACCACTTTATTTTTGACTTGCAAGGGGCATTGGTAGTGGCAAACCAAGAAAAGAGTGACAGCAAAAACAACGTTCACGAATTGGAAGATGATCAGGTAACGCTTGATTCAAAGGCGGATGCGCAAGACAGCTCAAAAAGCGATCCGAATCAGAGTGAGGCGGAGGTTAGTGAAAACAGCTTGTCTGCGGAAGTAGAGCGCTTAAAAGAAGAGCTCGAGGAGGCGAGAAATAAAGTGCTTCTGGCCGCGGCAGACGTGCAGAATGTGCGGCGCCGGGCGGAGCAAGATGTCGAGAAAGCACATAAGTTTGCCCTCGATAAGTTTGTGAGTGCATTGTTGCCAGTGGCGGATAATTTGGAGCGTGCTGTTGAGGCCTCGAAAGCCGAAGGCGCCGAAATGTCTGCAGTGGTCGAGGGAGTCGAGCTAACGCTGAAGAGTCTTATCGACGCACTCACCGCGCAAAAAGTTGAGCAAGTTGACCCGCATGGCGAGCCTTTTAACCCAGAGTTACACCAGGCAATGACCGCGGTTGAGCAGGCGGATGTGGAGCCTAATACAGTAGTGAATGTGTTCCAGCGCGGCTATACGCTGCACGGTCGCTTGGTGCGCCCCGCGATGGTGGTGGTGTCGAAAGCGGCCGAGAGTTCTGGGAAGTAATTGAGTATTAACGCAAGAACATATCAAAATACCTTGAATTTCCAGGGTATGAACCAATATTCACATCAACTCATGCGGTCGGTCGAACCACGCTGCGGTTAATCTTTAATTTGTATCAACTCGTACGCCGGTGGCCGGCAGGAATTTATTGGAGAACAAACAATGGGCAAAATTATTGGTATTGACCTTGGTACCACCAACTCGTGTATCTCGATACTAGAGAGTGGCAAGGCAAAGGTTATCGAAAACTCCGAAGGGGATCGTACTACCCCCTCCATTGTCGCCTTTACCGACGAGAATGAAATTCTTGTGGGGCAGAGCGCCAAGCGTCAGGCGGTAACTAATCCTGTCAATACCTTGTTTGCCGTTAAGCGTCTTATTGGCCGCCGTTTTAAAGACGATGTGGTGCAGAAAGATATATCCATGGTGCCCTACAAAATTGTGGCGGCAGACAATGGTGATGCCTGGGTTGAAGTGAAGGGCGATAAAAAAGCGCCGCCACAAATTTCAGCTGAAGTGCTAAAAAAGATGAAGAAAACCGCCGAGGATTACCTGGGCGAGACCATTACCGAAGCGGTAATCACCGTACCCGCTTACTTTAACGACTCCCAGCGCCAAGCCACCAAAGATGCTGGCAAGATCGCGGGTTTAGAGGTTAAGCGAATTATTAACGAACCCACTGCGGCCGCTTTGGCCTACGGCATGGATAAAGCCGCTGGCGACCGTACCATCGCGGTTTACGATCTGGGTGGGGGTACCTTTGATATCTCGATAATCGAGATTGCCGATGTGGACGGTGAGCACCAGTTTGAAGTGCTTTCTACCAACGGCGACACCTTTTTGGGTGGTGAGGACTTCGATCTGCGTTTGATTGAATATTTAGCTGCAGAGTTTAAAAGCTCCAATGGTATCGATTTGCACAACGATCCACTTGCCTTGCAGCGTTTAAAGGAAGCGGCGGAAAAAGCCAAAATTGAACTGTCTTCCAGTCAGCAAACCGAGGTTAACTTACCTTACATTACTGCTGATGCCTCTGGACCTAAGCACTTGGTGGTGAAACTTTCGCGCGCCAAGCTGGAATCCTTAGTGGAAGAGTTGGTTGCGCGCTCTTTGCAGCCGGTAAAAACGGCCTTGCAAGATGCCGGCTTATCGGTGAGCGAGATCGACGACGTGATTCTGGTGGGCGGCCAGACTCGCATGCCTATGGTGCAGCAAAAGGTGGCGGAGTTCTTTGGCAAAGAGCCGCGCAAAGATGTTAACCCCGATGAAGCTGTGGCGATGGGCGCCGCTATTCAAGGGGCGGTGCTTGCCGGCGATGTGAAAGACGTGTTGCTATTGGACGTTACGCCTCTCACTTTGGGTATCGAAACTGCCGGTGGCGTGGCAACGCCGCTGATCGAAAAGAACACCACCATTCCAACCAAAAAGTCACAAGTTTTTTCTACCTATGAAGATAGCCAAACCGCGGTGACGATTCACGTTATTCAGGGCGAGCGCAAGCAAGCGGCGCAGAATAAGAGTCTCGGCCGCTTCGACTTGGCCGATATCCCGCCAGCACCGCGCGGTATGCCGCAAATTGAGGTGACTTTCGATATTGACGCTAACGGCATATTGAATGTCTCTGCAAAAGATAAAGCCACCGGCAAAGAGCAGAGTATTGTGATTAAGGCCTCTTCGGGCTTGAGCGATGATGAAGTCGAACAAATGGTGAAAGATGCCGAAGCCAACGCCGAGGCCGATCGCAAATTCGAAGAGGTTGTGAGCGCACGCAATACGTTGGACGGTTTGATTCACGCCACCCGAAAGACCCTGGGCGAAGCGGGTGATAAAGCCTCAGACGAAGATAAAGCGTCAATCGAAGCGGCGCTGAAGGAAGCCGAGGAAGTGGTGAAAGGTGAAGATAAAGCCATTATGGAGGCGGCGACACAAAAATTGACCGAGGTCTCTAGCGGTTTGGCACAAAAGATGTACGCGGAACAGCAGGCGAAAGCTGGACCAGAGGGCGCTGATGCCGATGCCGGCAAAAATAAGGCCGACGACGGTGTCGTGGATGCTGAGTTCGAAGAGGTGAAAGACGACAAGTAATGCTGGCTGCCAGCTATGCTGGGGGGGTATCTTTGTCGCCTAAGTATTATTTTCAATAGCGCGGGTGTGCCCCGCGTTTGTTGTGTCTGAAACTAACAATTTGAATTTGTGTAAAAGTGCATGTCTAAACGTGATTATTACGAAGTTCTCGGTGTGTCTAAGGATGTTGGCGAGCAAGAGCTAAAGAAGTCCTATCGCAAGGTGGCCATGAAGTATCACCCCGATAGAAACCCCGACGACGCGGAGGCTGAAGAAAAATTCAAAGAAGCCAGCGAAGCGTACGAGATCCTCTCGGATTCGCAAAAACGCGCCGCTTATGACCAGTTTGGCCACTCCGGTGTCGAAGGCGCTGGTGCTGGGGGCGGTGGCGATGGCTTCGGCAGTTTTTCCGATATTTTCGGCGATGTGTTTGGCGATATTTTTGGTGGTGCCGGCGGTGGCCGTCGCGGTGGCCCCAGTCGCGGTTCCGATTTGCGCTACACCTTGGAGCTGAGTTTAGAAGACGCGGTGAAGGGAACCAGCGTAAAAATCAAAGTACCCACCTTAAGCCGCTGCGGCACCTGCAACGGCAGTGGCGCAAAGCCGGGCACCAGCCCCACAACCTGCACCACTTGCGGCGGTCGTGGTCAAGTTCGCATGCAGCAAGGGTTCTTTTCTGTACAGCAAACTTGCCCTACCTGCCGCGGCAAGGGCAAGTCGATATCCGATCCCTGTCGCGATTGTCACGGTCGCGGTAGGGTGGAGGAAACCAAAACCCTGTCGGTAAAAGTGCCGCCTGGAGTGGATACTGGAGACCGTATTCGCCTTTCCGGTGAAGGCGAGGCGGGTGCCGAGGGTGGACCGGCTGGTGATCTTTACGTGCAGGTGGCGGTGAAAGATCACGAGTTTTTCCAGCGCGACGACAAGAACCTGTATTGCGAGGTGCCGATTAGCATCTTCGATGCCTGTCTGGGCGGAGAGCTGGAAGTGCCGACCCTCGATGGTCGAGTCAAACTCAAAGTGCCACCGGAAACTCAGACCGGTAAATTGTTTCGTATGCGAGGTAAAGGTGTGGTGCCGGTGCGCGGTGGCGCTGCAGGCGATCTGCTTTGCCGGGTGGTTATCGAGACACCGGTCAATTTATCTGCCAAACAAAAATCGCTATTAGAAGAATTGCGCGATAGCTTTGAGGGCAAAAAGCACTCGCCCAAGCAAGACAGCTGGTTCGAGGGAATGAAGAGTTTTTTTGGCGATATCAAGCGATAATTTTTACTAAAGCTACCAGCTTTTCCAGGCGGTAATGCCGGGAAAAGTGTCGAGCTGGCGTGTCCAAAGCAGCTAGCTTTGCCCGCTGCAAGCATTCCGCAAGCCCCTAAAATAAGCAATACTAAGAGATCCTTATGACTGTAAAAATCGCAGTGACGGGCGCTGCCGGTCGAATGGGAAAGACCTTGATTGAAGCGGTTAATCTATCCCCCCACGCCGAACTTCGCGCCGCCATTGAGCGCCCCACTAGCAGTTTGATCGGAGTGGATGCCGGCGAACTGGCCGGTATCGGTCATTTGGGGTTGCCGGTAGTGGGCAGCTTGGATGAGGTGTTGTGTGATCTCGATGTCGTCATCGACTTTAGCGCACCGGCGGCAACCCT
>JAHQVY010000363.1 GCA_019634095.1 Cellvibrionaceae bacterium | reverse complement strand
TGGGAGAGGCGCGACGACTGCTACCAACTTCAAGTTTTAGTTGCCGGTTTTCTAAACGCAATTGACGTTTTTCTGCAGCCCGCGCCACCTTTTCACTAAGGCGCTGCATTGAAAAGGGCTTTTCGAGAAAGTCGTAAGCCCCGCTGCGCATCGCTTCCACGGCTACCTCAACATCGGCGTGGCCAGTAAGGATAATCACCGGTATTTCTGCGTCCATGGCGTTTATTTGCCGCAGAAGTTCAATACCGTTTTTTCCCGGCATGTGGTAATCGCTTATGACCACGCCATTTAATTCTCGGGTGATTTTCGCTATTGCAGCCTCAGCAGAGTCGAGCGCCAGCACCTGGTAGCCTTTAATTTCTAGCGCTTGGCTAAGCGACTGCCGCACTTGTGCCTCGTCATCAACTAGAATAATTTGTGTGGGTTCTAATTCATGGCTATTCATTGAATTTGGTCCTGGACAGTTTGCGGAAGTTCAAAACGGAAGAATGTACCTTGGCTAGAGTTACTTTTAACAAAAATGTGACCGTGGTTAATTTCTATAATTTTTTTTGACAGTGCTAAACCCAAGCCCAAGCCGGTGGATTTAGTGGTAAAAAATGGCGTAAAAACGCGATCTTGTGCATCGGCGGCCAGCCCCGGGCCATTGTCGCCCACTTCAAAATACACCGTGGCGGTATCGTAGCCCAGGCTCAGCTCAATCACCGCTTGTTCGCGGCATTCGGTAGCTTGCTGTGCGTTGATTATCAGGTTAACCATAACCTGCTGAATAAGAATGGGGTTGCATTTTACCTTGGGCAGGTTAGGCGGAATCTTGCGGTTGAGCTTTACATGGCTCTTCTTGAGTTTGGGCCCGGCAATCATCAGCGCGGCATCGAGTATCTGCTCTAAATTCGAGGCGTGGCTAAGATGCTCTTTTTTGGCAAATACTTTAAATTGCGCTACGATAGCTGCCATGTTATCGGTTATTTTATTGATTTGTTCCAGGTTGTCTTTGGCCATTGCATGCTTATTCTGAGCCAGTAATTCGGCGCTATTTTCCGCGTAAGCTTTAACGGCAAGAATCGGTTGGTTAAGTTCGTGATGTAACCCAACGGACACTTCACCGAGAAGTGCTAAGCGATCGGCGACGATTAATTCTTTGCGCGTTTGCTCGAGGGTTTCGTTGGTGGCTTTAAGTTGTTCTACATTTTCTTGTAGGCAGGCATTTTTATCAAGTAGGTTTTGCGTTAAATAGCTAACACGGCTTTCTAAATGGTGGTTTTCTCCCTTTAAATGCTGTTGGTGGCGCTGCTGGCTGCGGTAAAATAAAAAGCCAAAAACTAATAACCAATAACTCAGCCCAACCAGGCTAACGTAAACAAGGGTTTTATTATTTATGGCATTTAACGAACGCAATAAATGAATGGTCCAGCCATTGCTCGTATTAACCGCATAGGCATGCAGAAAACGCTTGCAACCCGCTAATTGCTGTACACAAATTAATTCATCGAATGCGTCGTCTTTACTTAAAAAAAGGTTTCTTGAAAATTCCATGGAACCGTATTGCTGGCTGCGAGATAACTCCTGCAGCGTGTCGTTGCTAACACCGGGTATCAGTTTAAACAGCCAATCGGGGTTGTCGGCTAAAAAAATAACGCCATTGGCATCTGAAATTAAAAACTGCCTGCCGGGCATATCGACTAAACCTTGTGCATATTGAAGGTTTACTTTAATCACGAGTACGCCTAGTAGTTGCTCCTGCTGGTAAAGTGTGTGGGGGAAATAGTGGCCGAGGCGACTGTTGGTGGTGCCTACTGCGTGGTAGTCGCCGTGTACGCCGTGAAGTGCGTCTTGGTAGTAGGCGCGGAAGGATAAGTCCTCGCCCACCACGCTATCGGCCATTTGGGCATTACTGGATGCGATAACTCGCCCCTGACTATTTAATAAGAAGATTTTTTCAGTGCTTAAGGTGGCATTCATTTCCTGTAATACCCTATTCACCTGGTGGGTATTTTGTTGGCTTGGCTGTTTTAATAAGTTAACCACACTCGGAATTTGCGATAAAACCTGAGGTAGTGGTCGAAAACGGCTAAGCAAAGACTCAATATTTGTACTCAATTCCAAAGCTTCGATATCCATGTTGTGCAACTCTTCAGATTTATTCGCCCACCAAAGCGGTACGGAGCTCACACTACTTACTAGTAGCCACCCCGCCACTAATGCGAATACCCAGCCCAGTTTAAATGTGAGTGGCTTTCTGCCTTTAAGCTGTTTTTGAGTAAATATTTTCATATTTAAATCTTCCAAATGGGTAATTCCTTACTCTTTTTAATTTCTGGTAAAAGCTGTTCATAGCGCACCATCATATAGTTGTTGCGGTTTCCGCAGCGTAAATTGCGCGGCCTAAGGCGGCCGATTCGCGCTGCTGAAAGAATAAAACTCTAGGTTTTTCAATTAATTAAGCATTGGATTACGTCCCTGCTGAAACCCATTGTGCACTATAGAGGTAATGAAAAATGACTGCACTATTGCGCCCGTTCCACAGTTGGCACGACGGATGCTAAGCATCGAGTATCGAATATTAAAATCGGTTTTTAAAGCCGATATTCAATAGCGATTGCTAAATATCCAAGATAAAACCGAGTAAGTGTGGGATTAATCTTAATATTAGGCCGGCCCCAGTGGGTAAGGTCTAGCAACCGTTAAAGGCTTTAAGGGGCGTGCTAATAAAGCCTAAAACTCAAGCATTGCGGGTATAGATCACAGATCACTTTTCACAATTAATCGCGGAGACAGCATGAAAAACCTTATCGAAGAACTCGTTTCAGTCCTGTTTAACATACAGCAACGGCCAAAACCAACCAAACGAACTAAATAGCATTAATAGCATTACTAGGAGAGGAGGCCGTGATGAAGGCATTAAATACATTCATTTTTTACGCGCTGGGCGTTTGTGTTAGCTCTTTGCCAATTCAGGGGGCAGTCGCTGCGGGCGATAGCTGGAGCTACGATGGTAAAGCAGGGCCCAGCCATTGGGCTAGTCTAACCCCGGAATACGGCGCTTGCGCGGGCAAAAATCAATCGCCCATTAATTTGAATAAATTCGTCGAGGCTGATTTAAAGAATATACAATTTGAGTATACGCCCGGTGGGACACAAATTGTGAACAATGGCCATTCCATACAAATTAATTACAACCAAGGAAGTGATATTATTCTGGACGGACAAACTTTTAACCTGTTGCAATTTCATTTTCACGCGCCCAGTGAAAATTGGATAGACGGCGTTTCTTACCCCATGGAAGGTCACTTCGTTCACGCAGACCAGGACGGGAATTTGGCGGTGGTTGCCGTAATGTTTGCCGAGGGGCAGGAAGGGGAGGCGAACCCCGCTTTAAATGAATTTTGGAAATTTATGCCCTCTCATATGGGGAATAAACACACCTTGCACTCGCCTTTTAATGCCGAGAGCCTGCTGCCAAGCGACAGAGCCTACTACCGATTTAATGGCTCGTTAACAACGCCTCCCTGTACCGAAGGTGTGCGCTGGATTGTGATGAAGCACCCAGTGACGGCCTCCGCTCGGCAAATTAACCACTTTAAAAAAGTGATGAGAAAACCAAACAACCGCCCCATTCAACAGGCCAATGCTCGCGTGATTTTAGAGTAGCTGCCAGCTAAGGTGACCTTTGCGCCTTGCAAGGCGCTGGCAAATTCGCATTCAGGCTGCAGGTGTCGCCACAAAAACTAAAAAACTTATTGATTTTCTGTGCACTAAGTGCTGCCAGTCGAGGCAAGGGGTTTTAGGATTTGGCTGTGGGCGTCTTACACAGCTTAGCTGTCAAAATGGGCGTAGTGGTTTCGCCAGGCCCAGGTTAGCGGGATTATTTCAACACCGGATGAAATACGTCGAGCTGCTGCTGAAGCCGGTATTGCCGGGGTGTTAGTCCTTAATGGGCTTTAAAGCAGCGGTTAAAGTGAGAGGCGTCGGCAAAACACCACTCCATCGCGATGTCGGTGGTGGAATAGTGTTGGTATTCTGGATGGGCGAGTGCTTTTGCACAGGCTTCTACGCGCTGTTGCAAAATATATTTTGAAATTGATACCTGTTGCGGTTTGAACAGCATATGTAGGTAACGGGTGCTGATTTGCAGTTTGTTGGCTACAAAGTCAATGGATAATGCAAGAGAATGCTGCGCCACTCTTTGGATAGGTGCACTAAATCGTTTAAGAGTGGTTGCTTAAATACAGCTAATTAAGCGCTCTCGGACAAGGCATCTTGTTGTTTAACTACCTTGTGTTGATCTTCAGTATTGCCCTGTTTCCAGTAACTGCTAATGTAGAGCGATTGCTTGTCGAGGTGCCGAGTTTGCTTAAAATATTTTCGCAGTCTGCGCATGGTAGAAAATTCGCAAGCACACCACACATAAGGCCTTCCCTCAAGCCACGCAGTTTCCTGAATCGCGTTAACAAAGGCTTCCGATTGCCCATGCGCCTCGTTAAACACCCAATTCAACGCGAAACCTTCCGGCGCCGATAAATCTTGGATATCGTCTTTTGTGGCCACTTCGATAATGGCATAACCTTTGGCATCGCGAGGGAGCTGCTGCAAATTCACGCTGAGGGCGGGCAGGGCTGTCATATCACCGGCAAGCAAATGCCAGTCGGCACCGGTATCGACTATTTTGGCGGGGCCAGGGCCGGCAAATACAATGTTATCACCCACCGCCGCCGTTTGTGCCCAGCGGGAGGCGGGGCCTTCGCTTTCTGCGTGTATCACAAAATCCACGGTGAGCGCTTTGCCGAGCGGGTCGAAGCGGCGCACGGTATAGGTTCGCATCACCGGTTTTGCAGGCAACATGCGCTGCTGCTCGGCCTCACTTGCCAGTACCTTGCCCTCTGCGGAAAACAATAACTTAATGTACCCACCTTCTATAGGCTGAGGAAAATTGCTTAAGTCGTCGCCGCTCAGGACAATTCGCTGCATATTGGGTGTGATTCTGCTGGAGCTAAGCACGCTTGCACGCCAAAGGTGTTTATTTGCCATATCGAGATCCTTTAATTAACCGCGCCATAATAAGAGGAAGGGAGTGAAATGAGAGTGATTCTTGTCTGCAGGTTGGTGAGTTAGACTAGCAAATACTTAGACTCCCACCAATCTCAAACGCTGTGCCTACAGCCACACCTAAAGCCACACCAATAGCCACACCAATAGCCACACTCACACCTTTGATAAATCATTGCAGCAGAAACCAACAGTGAACCATAAAATGAGTAGCCAATGATCTAAGTGATTCGGGCTTGACTATGATTAGTAGGGTGTGCGTAAGACTGGTAATACGATAGAGCGTTTTATTTTATGGTACTTAAAAAGCACCCTGCGGGCACACCTTAAAGTTTTTGCACGCTACCAGAAAAATCAGAACGGAAAAAACGACGC
>JAHQVY010000362.1 GCA_019634095.1 Cellvibrionaceae bacterium | reverse complement strand
CAATGAACTGAAATTAAAGCGTTTTTTCAATTTTGCGGCTGCACCCGTAGAGTGACTACGAATTTGCCGCAAAAGATAAAAAAATCACTCTAATTTCAGTCCCTTGAACGCCCTCGCTGCGATCCCACTGATTAATTTAGGATTATGAGTATTCGAATTGGCGTTAACTCTATTACTTGGTCCAACGATGATATACCTAAATCTCAAACGCTTTGGGTATATCTGCAATGGTAGAGGCCCTCAAAAACTTTAAGACTGAGCTATGACACAAAAAGAGAAGCCCCCCCACGATTACGAGGGTATTCGGCGTCAAATTGAAACCGACTACGGCAAGCTGAGTAAGCGTTTGCAGGACATTGCCAAATTTGCAATGGAACACCCCACAGACATTGCCCTGGAAACCATTGCCACCTTGGCGAAACGCGCCGATGTGCAACCCTCGGCCCTGATTCGTTTTTCCAAGTTCTTTGGTTATTCTGGGTTTTCGGAAATGCAGCGCGCCTTCCATACGCGAGTGCAGGAGCGCTCGGCGAGTTACAAAGAGCGCGTTCGCGAATTAAAAGTCGATTTGGAAGGCAGTGAGCCCGGTTTAATTGCCTCGTTAACTCAACAATTCTGCAACACCGGTATTTATTCGCTGGAAGAATTGCGCGAGGGTGGCAATTTGGAAAAAATGCAACTGGCGATTGAGTTGCTTGAGCGTGCGCAGCGAATATTTATCTGCGGGCAGCGACGCTCTTTTCCGGTTGCAGCGTATCTCGCATACTCCCTCAATCACGCCGATGCCAGCGCGATTTTGTTAGACGGCATTGGTGGCATGCTGGGGGAGCAAGCCCGCACCATGCGCAGCGGCGATTTGCTCTGTGTGATTACCTACCCTCCCTACGCCCGAGAGAGTGCGGCGATGATTGATATTGCCCTGGAAGCCGGGGTGCCCATTTTACTGATTACCGACAGCAGCTTCTGTCCTCATGCGGCGGCGGCCTCCGTATGCCTAGAGGTTCACGATGCGGAAGTTCACTCATTTAAGTCGCTCACAGCCTCCATGTGTTTGTCGCAAATTTTAGTCACCTCCCTGGCGTTTAGAAATCGCGAAGAGCTTAACAAAGCGTGAAGCTTCGGCTTTGAGTTTTAGGTATTTTGTGTAGATGTATACCGGCCTAAATCTCAAGTGTTTTGGGTATATCATGGCCGAATTTGGTACCAAAACTCGCTGGCTCGATGACCGCCTCCAGGCGAACCTGGCAATTTTCCACAACCGTGTCGATAACTTCTAAGCTGCCGTTATGCAAATTACGCCCGATGGTGGCATTGTTAACACCCTGGGAAATATTCCCGAATCTGAAATTACTGGCGCAGAATTAGAATTGCAGGCCCTGATTGCCGGTAACTTATTTATTGCCGCCAACTTTGGCATTATCGATTCGGAGATTACTACGGTTAGCGAAGAGAACTCAGCGCTGCTCGGCAATGAGTTGCCACTGGCTGAAGATATCAA
Source organism: Cellvibrionaceae bacterium (assembly GCA_019634095.1). Taxonomy (GTDB): domain Bacteria; phylum Pseudomonadota; class Gammaproteobacteria; order Pseudomonadales; family Cellvibrionaceae; genus JAHQVY01. The sequence goes on along the minus strand of JAHQVY010000362.1, from coordinate 7,872 downwards.
TATGAGCGGTATGGTGCGCTAGGATATCGAAACCGATATCGGTGCAATATCGCCGCAAGTTAGCTGGCGTTATCGCGGTGAATTTTGGACAGATCACAATAATCCTAAATAAATCAGTTGGATCTTAGCGAGGGCGTTCAAGGTGCTGAAATTAGAGTGAATTTTTTAACTTTTGCGGCGAATTCGTAGTCACTCTAGGGGTGCAGCCGCAAAATTGAAAAACGCTTTAATTTCAGTTCATTGGGCGTCCGCAGTAGATCCAACTGATTAATTTAGGTTCAAGGCTTATAAAGTTAGCGGGCCTGTGAATAGGCTGGCCGATTGCTCTACGATGTGTTTGGGGATAAGTATCAATTTGCACAGCTTCGAGCTGAAGCAGTTTCCCCTTCACCCTAGCGGGTGTATCGCTTTTGCCTCTGCTGTTGTTAGCTAGGCAGGCTTTCGTACATGCAACAATCTGCGCATGCAAAAAATGTGTGGTAGGTTAATGTGTTCTTTGCTCGAGCGCGTCGCACAAGGCTTAAATGCTTATGCTAACGAGTTGATACGCATTTACGCTATAGCATTGCTGTAAAGGTAAATGCATAGGTGGAAAACAACCGCTGGCCCAGATGCCGCAGGTTGGCGCGAGCCCATTGCAGTGTGTTTGCTTAAAGTCAAATAACTGTCCCTGTTTCAATTAATACGTTATGATATTCGCTTGCCTGTGCAAGCCAGCCGAAAGGTGCGTTGCAGAAGAAACGCACGATCACGATCACGATAAAGCTGGCTGAATAATACTGACGTATTCGCAAGTATTATTCATATTGGCTAATAAAACCGGTCATAGCGCTGCTTTGCTGTGGATGCCAGTTGAGCAATTGTTTTGAACCAGCCGTATCGGCTTCGCTTACTTTGACTCGTACATCCTTTTGGTTTGGCTCAACAAAACAATTTACCAGGTCGACACTTTTCTCGTGTTCGGTCTCGGTGTCTTCGTTTTGCCAGTAAATTTTTCCGGTGCAGCCAGTGCCACTAATATCTATACTAATATAACCGATATGGCTATTACTGTTAAAAATAATTTTCTCAGAAAAAACGTTTTTAGAAAGCGCAATGGTTAGTAAGCAAAAAAGCCAGTGTATTTTTCTCACAGTAGTACCCTCTTCGATCTTATATAGCCTGGCCGATAAATGTTGTCGAACCAAGTTGTTATCTACATGTTATTTTCTCGGCATCTACTTTTGTAAATCATTCTATCGATATGTAAACCCGTTAAATAAATTTGGCGCTCAAAATTAGTTGCAGTGACCAATTATACCATTCACTTTACTCTCTTTTAACATCAACCTGAGCGCACCTTTTACTTTTTGACAATTTATCGGCAGAAGTTGTGATTTACTAACCGCTTGTTTCCTTCTCAATTTCCTGCATAGTGTTTTTATTTTGTTGAATGAAAGTCAGAATTTGACCAAGGTTTTTATAGGGAAATTATTGGTATATACCCCTAGTTTTTAATTTTGGGCTGCGAGGAGCGCGTCTATTTTATTTTCGAATTTTGTTGAATAGTGCTTAATTTTTTAGAATGTTGTTCATGGAAAGAGGGCACACACAGCGATAATAGTTATTAACGCAGCAGGCGTCGTTGCTGCGACAATGCACAATAGTCAATCTATTCAGGCGCTGTAACACCGCTAAGGCAAAAAAGAGCCGGCTTATTATGCCTACATCTCAAACGCTACGGGTATATTTACAGCGGGTTTGAAACACGCTGTGCTTTCTTACCTTTCTTACCTTTCTTCCCGTTCTTACTTTTTTTCCTGGTTTCTGTTTAGTTTGTAGGGTTTTTATACCATTTATTTATTCGGGATAATCGCTGTTGCAATAAAATTTAGCGGTATCCTTTTTTGTAAATAGAAACTATTTGATGCAAACACTAGGGGTATATGTCCCAAAGGATCGAGATAAGAAGCAGAATGTGTGACAGGCTTATGGGGGCATATGCACAGCGGGTTTTAAACAGGGGGTATGTTTTCTAAACTTTTGCGGCGTAAACCCTAAAATCTTTCCGGTAAAGAGCGCTATACTGCAATGGCACTTAATTAAGCCGGAAGCTCTTTATATACCAGACTTGCAGAAGTTAAGGCAGGCCATGCCTGGAGCTGTGGCTAAATTAAGTGCTATTCCTCTATGCTGTCTTGATTCGCCACATTTCGGCGCAAAGGTGATAATTTTTACTGAGCGCTTCACTTTTTAGGGCTTGCTGCAATACCTGGTCTTGCAGCTTTGAGTAGGTCGCAAAACTAAAAATTACGGTGGCGGATTGTGGTTATGTCTGCGTTGGCTAACCATTAGCGATGAACGCTTAACCTCGCAGCAAATGTGAGGTTAAGCGCTATAAAGCAAGTTTGCGTTGCTGCGGCTTATTGACAGGCAATACCGCTCGGTGACTGCGCGCCGCTATCGTTTGGTGCCAGTTCCAAGTGATCAATGTTGGATAGACCGGAATCGCCATTGCCGGTCAGCTGAATATCGTACTCGATGGCCTCCAGGTTCAGGGTAAGGCGCACGGAATTTTCGTAGTTGGTCCAGGCGCCTGTTTCCGGCAAGCTAACCATCGCTATCGGTTCGCCATTGAGTGTAAGGTCGCCGGGGCGATCGCCACTGCCGCCATTGGCAAAGCGGAATCGCAAGCTATATTCACCCGGGGTTTCCACTGCAATTTTCCAGCGAATGGATGTGCCTGGCGCGTTATCGGTGTTTGCAAAGCCCTCACCGGTAAAGCCGGCGTTATTATTTTCAACGGCGCCATCAACACTGCAAAAGCCATCTTGGTTTTCTTCCAGCGTTAGTATGTTGGGGGGCACAAATTCGCCGGCTGCGGTTGCCCTTGCTGCGGGCAGGGCTAAGGATGTAGTTACGACACCGTCTTCATCGGTAACCCTCGCCCAATAAAAATAGGGCGTGCCGGGTGCATGGGGTGAGTCGTCATCCACTGCATCTATATAGCTTAACTCCGTAAGCTCGGTGGCAATTTCCTCGGCGCTCGCCACTAGGGCTTCGGTATTGCGCAATATATCGTAACTGGCGAGGTCGATGTTCTCCAAATAAACGCTGAGTTCAATATTTTCGCTTTGTTCATTTAAGGCTGCGCTAATTGCGGAGTAGGCTTCCCTGCCGGGCACGCGAATATAGTCGCTTAGCGGGGAAAAAACTTGCTGCATTTCAGTTACGGCGGAAAGTGTGTAGCGATAATTCCTTCCCGCGGGAACCGCGCTGTCGGTATAGCGGGTGTCGCTGCCGGCCAGCGGCATATCCCCGGTAAGATCGAGTACTTGCTCGGGTTCTTCAAAGCTCTGTCTGCTTAGGGATATGGAAGTCGCTTCGATGCGCTCTAGCTCCCAGCTAAGCTCGATATCTGCGCCGGACAGCAGCGGTGTTATTGTTGCTGCCGGCCCTTCATTAAGCACTTCATTGGCTAATAAAATAAGATTCACGTAATACACGCTTTCATCGTAAACACGCAAATTATCTATTTTTCCTCGAAAGGGTTTTAGCTCGCCTGCATCCGCACCGGTGTCGGCACTCACGCCTAGCGCAACCGTAGTATCTTGCCCGCTAAATAAATCCCCAAAGCTGTCGTCGTCCACTAGCCAGTCGTCGCTAGTATCTTCTGTGTCTGCACCGCCAAACACATCCAAGCCATTGTAATCTCCCGGGGCGTAAATGGGCGCGCCGTTGAGATAGAGATTCACCGCGCCGTAGCTTACGCTAAACGCAATATGGCTATATTCCCCTTCGGTTAAAACATAGTCTTTGCTGGTGTAGGTAATTGGCAGGTTGTTGTCTGCGCCCTGGCCGGTGTTTCCGGTTACCGTTAGGCCGCGGCCATCTAATAGCAGGCTGCCCTGTGACGATTGCGCATAAAAAATTGCACCCACATCTTCAGTTTCCGGTTTTACCCACAGGGAAACGGTATAGCTGGGTGAATATATAATATTGGGTAACCGCAGGCCGGAAATGCCGCTAAACTCTGCGGCGGCGGACAGAGAATGAATGCCGTCAAATTCATCGATATAAACGCTACCGGTGCTGGTATCTGAAGTATTAATACCGATGGGTTGCGCTGTTGCAACCTTGCCAGTGACATCGGCAAAAGACCGTTCGAAATCGTAAAATGCCACTAAGCCGCCAATGGTTTCGCCGGTTTCTTGTCTGAAGTTGAGCGGCGGGCTTGGATCGGGCGCATTGGATATGGCATTGTCGCCGCTGCATGCTGTTAAAATAAGTGGCACAAGTAACGCGAAAGGCAAGTTGCGGCATAGCAGACTGTGCTTTAGATTTTTATTTGCATATCTACTCATTTTATTGGCTACCAATTTATTTTCAAATAGATGTTTAAAAAATCTCATGGGGTTTCCCTCAATTGCTGGGGCTTGTAGTATTTTATAAAAGCTCCGTCAATAAACTTATTTTTATTAGTATGAATAAAGTGTGCTTGCTTACGGCGTTACATTTTATAAGAAAAGCCGATGGCAAATTCTCTGCCCGCCCACTCTAGGTTGGTGAAGCGATTTTCTCCGGCAGTTTCCAGCTTTACTTCGGCAAGTAAGTTGCGGGCATCGGCAAAAACTGTAAAACCGCTGTTGCCAATGGCATAGCTAATTTTCGCATCCACAAAGCCGGCGGAATCGACAAACAGCGGGTTGCCTCGGTTGCCGTTTTCCAATGTACCGAGAAATTCGTCGCGGTAGTTATAGGCGACACGGATGGTAAGGTTATCGTCTTCATAAAAGGCGGATAAATTGTAACTATTCTCCGATTGCCCCAAAAGCGGTAGCTCTGAACCATCCAAAATATTTCTATAGGGTATATCTTCGGCCGTCATATAGGTGTAGTTAACATCGATTCCCGTATTCGCCAAGATACCCGGTAGAAAACTAAATACGGTTTTTACTTGAAATTCAATACCTTTGGTGGTCACACCAGTGATATTAGAATCTCCGCTAACGTCGTAAAGTTCACCACCGTTTTGAGTGCCCGCAAAAAAATCCACATCGCGGGTGGTGCCATCGGATTGCACATAGTTGGTGAGTTTTTTAGTAAAGTAAGCGGCGGAAATCAGGCTATCTTGATTTGGATACCAGTTAAGGGCCAAATCAAACTGGGTAGCGCGGTAGGGGTCTATGTAGGGGTTGCCGGCGTCACAGTTGTTTCTATTAAACCGAAGCTCGGCTTCCAAGTTTTGCCGGCGATTACATGTCGCATTAATGTTGAGGGTATCGATGGCGGGCCGCGACATAACTTTTGACATGCCGGTAAACAGGATTAGCTCGTCGGGTATCAGCGCAAGGTTTAAATTAAGACTCGGTAGTACGTCGGTATAGCTATTTTCCAGAGCACCTCTACCTTCGAAGCTTCGCTTGCTAACGGTGGGGTTAAAAATGTCGCCATTGGTAACATCCTCATAAGCGTAGTTGCGCTGTGCATTGATATCAACGGGTGAGTTGGGTACACCATCCCAGTCGTAAACCAGTTCGATGCGATTACCTTGCTCATCGAGTTGGTTGCTGGTGTCGTAAATCGAGGTAATAACAATATCGCCCTCGGTTTCTAAATCGGTTTGAACCACACGTACACCGAGATTCCCCCAAAATTGTAGGCTGCCAAGGTACTGCTCAAAATCTACTTGCAAGTAGCCTGCATAACTTTTTTCTTCGATATAGTAAGCACCGCTTCTCGGCGATAAGTCGTTGCGTCGAATCGGGCTTTCACCGAGACGCTCCATTTCTGGGATCAATCGATCGGGGTCGAGGGCTTGGTAGGTATCTAGTGTGGATACGCCGAGGTCAAAATTGGGGTAAAAGCGCGGAACTTGCTCGGTTCTCCCCGTGAGAAGCTGGGTCATTTGTTGTTGGCTAAAATTCCCTAATCCTATATCGAAGGTAATGCGACTATCGAAATCTTGGCCTTCTAATGAGCGCATGGCATAGCGAAATCCGCTGCGTGCTTTGGTAAAAAATTTTCCCGAGTCGAGGTTGTAGGCAAAGTCGAATTTTGCAGAATTCTCTTTTTGTTTTTGTATCACCGGCGCATATTTATACTGAATTCTACCGTTGTAGGCCGCGGGGTCGTTGATATCGACTCGCTGAAACGGCGTGATTTCGGCATCGTTCGGTGATTGGTAGCGATATCCCGAGCTTATATCGAATTCGGGTGCGCCCTTTTCGTCGAGCACAAAGCGTATGCCGGAAACGCCCAGCGAGCTGACATTGACATCGCGCGAGTCGATATCTTGCGAGGCTTCTGAGTAGGAGACCAAGCCACTGAGCTCTAACTTGTCGCCGATGTATTCACTGCCAATTTTACCGAAGTGTTTAACCTGTTCCCAATCAAACTTTAAGGTTCGGTTATTTATGTTTGCGTTGGCCGTGGTGAAGGCGCGAATATTGTGGGCATGGTCCACAATAACCGAATCGCGGTCGATGGATGCTTCGCTGTCGGTGCTGACTGACAAGTTGTAATCGGTGGCGCGCCTATCGCGTACGTTATAGGTGTAGTCGGTAAACACCGACCAATTGTCGCTGATATTCCAGCCATAACCGATGTTGGCGCTAATACGTTTTTCGTCGCGACTCCAGTTACCATAGCGCGGGTTGGTGGGCCCGAAATCCCACCACTGCGTTTGGCACTCATCCAGTTTGACCGCATCGCCATTTATTGGGTCGCCGTTGTCGTTAAAGAGCGGGTCGCCGTTATCGTCCTCCTGCTGTGCGTTGAGGCCAAATTTATCTTCACAGCCTTGATAGCTTTGAATGGCGTTGTAGTCTGGATCATTAAAGGTTTTTTCTGGCGAATTATCGTAGTCTGCCCAGCTGTTCCAGGCCGTATTGCGCAGGGCATGGATCATGGTGTGCCGGTCGAAAAAGTTAAAATTCAACATCACGCCCATGTCTTCGTTAAATTTATAAACACCGGTAACATTGACTTTGGGGCTGTATTTTTGCGAAAGGTCGTTGTAGATATTTTCTAGGGCGAAGGAGAAGAAATGCTCGTCGAAATCGTTGGGCTTGCGCAGCTCTACTTGAATGGTGCCGCCAATTCCCCCTTCGGTAATACGGGCTTCCGAGCCTTTAAAAACCGTTAAGCTAGCAATTAATTCGGAGGCTGTATCGGTAAGATTCACACCGCGACCCGCATCGCCCAGTGCGCTGACGCCGTCGAATTCAATCCGGTTTAGCCCCGATTCCATACCGCGAATATTAACGCCGGCACCTTCGCCAAAATCCCGAGAGATTTGTACGCCAGTCACCCGCTGCAAGGCTTCGGTTACGTTTTTATCGGGGAACTTACTGACATCTTCCGCCACAATGGCGTCTACCATAGTGCCGGCTTGTTTTTTAATGTCGATGGCGCCGCGTTGACTGGCGCGAATACCGGTAATAAATACTTCTTCTTGTAAAGCGGGGTCGAAAGTTTCATCCGCCATTTCTTCTACTGCGGCGTCGGCTTTGTCATCCACTGCGTCTTTTGTGCTGTCCTCGCGTTCTTGGGCATAACTCGGGGGGGAAACGAGTAGGCCTGTGGTGAGCCCCGAAACAAGCAAGTGTGCAATGAGCCGTGCTAAAGGTTTTTTGGGATAGCGGTTTTGGCGCTGTGACTTCAGATCTATTTTTTGCCTGGAGCTTATCATTATTATCTCCCGTTCATGGTTTTTTTAATGTTTTATATATACCCAAAATACTTGAGATTTAGGCCTTATTAGCACGCCCCGAAGTGCCCTTGGCGGTGTTGCTCCGCCTTAAATAGCTAGCTATTGTGAATAGAATGGCTATTGTGCGTTGTCTCGGCAATTGCTCCTGCATTGCCCTAATACCTCACATCCCTGTGAGT
>JAHQVY010000361.1 GCA_019634095.1 Cellvibrionaceae bacterium | reverse complement strand
CGAGCAAATTCCGGCTTGCACTTAAAATATTTAAGTAAAAATGCTGCCAACTTACGCTGAGCCGGCGGCCCTAGAACCGAGGCGACAAAAATAGTTGTAATAGTTGAACCGACAGCGATCGACTGCTTTAGCGGCATCCAATCCAGTGTGGCCGAAGCACCAGTAACGCAAGCCTGCCCAGTATCGTCTAGCAGGCGCCATTTAATACGCGTATTGCCTTGGTCAATAAGCAAGCGCATTCTAATCGAGCCTCAAACTGAGTTCCCCGCCGCTAAACACACGCTCCCCGCCACCAGTATCCAATCTCAGCGACCCGGACGGATCCACCCCCAGACACTTACCGCGAATTTGCTGTTGCCCCACAATTACTTTTACCGGTTGATTCTGATAAGCGTGGAAGCTGTGCCAAGCTTGCCGGTAGTGCTCAAAACCGCGCTCAGAATAGGCATTCAGCATCGGCAACAATTCGTTTAACAGCTTAACGGCTATCTGATTTCTATCCCATAGCCTGCCTTGGCTCAAAGTGCGCAAATCAATCCAGGCCTGATCGATAACCACAGCTTGGGGCATATTGACGTTTAAGCCGATGCCGACAACGATAAAACATTCTCCGCTAACGTCACCGCCGACCTCAACTAAGATGCCCGCCAGTTTTTTTTGGTCGAAAAGCACATCGTTGGGCCATTTTAAGCCCACTCCCGCGATGCCCAAACCATTTAACGCGCGACAGATCGCCACACCGATCGCGAGACTCACCCCCTCTAGACTATTGACGCCCTGTGAGTAAGGCCAGGCCACTGAAAAATATAAATTACTGCCAAAGGGGCTTTGCCAAACCCGCCCGCGCCGACCCCGGCCCTGGGTTTGATGCTCGGCAAACAGCGCTGTCGGCCCGCGTTCGGCGCCGCTACTCAAGGCTTGGTACAAAAACTGACTGGTGGACGCAATGCTCGACTCCACCTTGATATTAATCGGCAAACCCGGGTCGATATGAGTCTCGAGATAGCGCTTATCTAGCAGCTGCAAGGGATTCTGCAGGCGATAACCCGAACCGCGCAGCGTTTCTAGCACCAAGCCGAAATCCCGCAATTGCCGCAGGTGCTTCCACACCGCAGCGCGGCTTATACCGAGTGCTTCGCCCAATCGTTCGCCGGAGCACACCTCGCCATTTAGCAGCAGTTTCAACAAAGCCATCAGGGTGTCATTCAAGCAACACCTCGAAGATATTTTCTAGTATAGCGGCCATTCAGCGCTGTGAGAATTTCGTAGTTTAGGGAATTCGCCTGCTGCGCCAAAGATTCTAAACTTTTATGCCGCCCCAGCATTTCAATGGCGCCGCCGACTTCGATGGTTTCTTTAGCCTCGGTGACATCGAAGATCAGCGTATCCATAGATACCCGCCCGACTACCGATACCTGCAGCGGTGCACTTCGATTCGCCGACGGGAGCAACACGCCGCTGCCAGAATTACTCAAACTGCGCAGCAAGCCATCGGCATACCCGCTCTGGGCCAGCGCAATTACCCGGGGACTCTGCCAGCTGCGGGTCGCACCGTAGCCAACACTCTCACCCGCTGGAAGTTGCTTAACCTGTATGACCGGCAAAACCAAAGTCAGCACGGTTTTCAGGGGGCAGTGTTTCGCAGCCGAGGGCTGACCACCGTAGAGGGCAATACCTGGCCGCACAAAATCGAAGTGGTAGGCTTCGCCCAGCAAAACACCCGCCGAATTTGCCAAACTGATTAGCAAGTCTGGCATTCGATGTCGCAGCTCTCGCAACACCTGCGTGAGTCGGCGCAACTGTCTGCGATTCAGAGGGTGTTCAGGTGCATCGGCACAAGCTAAATGACTAAATAAATATTTAATCCGAGACTGGGCGAGATCGGGCTCTGCATTTAACAAGCTGGTCAGCTCACTCGCGTCTAAACCCAAGCGCCCCATGCCGGTATCCACTTTAATCGCCGCAGCACATTGCGATAGCTCTGCCGCGTTTGCACGGCACGCTGCAGACCAGCGCCGATACATTTCCAGGGATATAATCACCGGAATTAAACCCGATTGCATAAACGCCAACTCTTGTCCGGGGACACAACCGGTAAGCACAAAAATTCGCAACTCTGCGCGCATCGCGCCCAGCAGTTGTTGCAAAGCAAAGCCCTCTTCCAAGTTAGACACATAGAAACTGCGGCAGCCCGCCGCCGCCAGCACCGGGGCCACCTCTCTCACACCAAGGCCATAGGCGTCGGCTTTTACCACGGCTCCGCAGTCGCAATCCTGCGCAACCTGCGAGCGCACCCAAGCCCAATTGCTCGCGATCGCGTTTAAATCGATGGTTAGTTCGGCTTGGGTCAACATAAAAACAAAATACTCAACAAAGTTATACGACTCGCGAAACTTACACGACTCGCGGCGTAGGAAGCCCATGCCGATGAAAACGGCCGCAGGCGCGGTAAAGGGTACAACATGTTTGAGACTGCCAACAACACGCACCCGATCGAGGCACTGGCACTGCGACAAAAATAAGGGTTTAAGCTAAAAAATCCGTTGCATCTACCGCGGAGGCATAATGCACAGGAAGCAAAGCGTTTTTTCCTTTTTGTGGCTGCGCCCTCAGGGTGACGACGAATTTGCCTCAAAAAGTGAAACATACTCTCCAATTGTTTCGGTAACTTAAGCGTCCTCGCTGCGATTCAACGACTTTATTTAGGGTTTCAAGGAATAAAAGCGCCGCCTGGAGCTAGCACACGCTGCCGAGCTTTGCGACACTTTGTTTAACGAGGGGGCCCGAGCCTGAGCAGAAAAAACCAGCTCAGATCGGGCCGCAGTATGACGTTGATTCGGAGTGGATTAGCTGGTTTCCTGCTGTTTTTTGCGCAAACGAATGTTTAAATCTTGCAGTTGCTGCGCATCCACCGCCCCGGGGGCGTCGGTCATAACGCAGGCGGCGGTTTGAGTTTTGGGAAAGGCGATAACATCGCGAATCGATTCAGCTCCAGTCATTAACATAATTAGACGGTCCAAACCAAACGCCAAACCACCGTGCGGTGGCGCACCGTATTTTAAAGCATCCAGTAAAAAACCAAATTTCTCCCTTTGCTCTTGCTCGCTAATTCCCAGAATGGAAAACACCGTTTGCTGCATATCTTGATCGTGAATACGGATAGAACCGCCGCCCAGCTCGGTGCCGTTTAGCACCATATCGTAGGCCCGCGACAATGCTTCCGCAGGCTTACTTGCAAGGCTTTCAGCTGAGCCAGAGGGCGCTGTGAATGGGTGGTGCAAAGCGGTCAGTGAACCCTTATCTGTGGCTTCAAACATCGGAAAATCGACCACCCATAGAGGCGCCCACTCGCGAGTGTATAGGTTGAGATCTTCGCCCAATTTACAGCGCAAAGCCCCCAAGGACTCCGAAACCACTTTGTGATTGTCTGCACCAAAAAAGATTAAATCGCCATTTTCTGCCTCGAGGCGATCGAGTATTGCCTGGCGTACAGGCAGTGGTAAAAACTTCACAATTGGCGATTGCAAACCGTTTTCGAGATCGGCTTTATCGTTAATTTTGATATAAGCCAAACCCTTTGCTCCGTAGATACTAACGAACTTGGTGTAGGCATCAATCTGACGGCGGGGAATTTCGCCGCCCTTGGTCACTTTCATCGCTGCCACACGGCCATCGGGATCATTTGCCGGCGCTGCGAACACCTTAAATTCCACTTCAGCCATCAAATCTTCGACGTCTACCATTTCTAAAGGAATACGTAGATCGGGTTTATCGGAACCGAATCGCCGCATGGCTTCAGCGTAAGACATGCGCGGAAACTCTCCCAGGTCTATACCTTTTATCTCGGAAAATAGGCTGCACACCATGCGCTCGGTAATGTCCATGATATCGTTTTCGCCGATAAACGACGCCTCGATATCGATTTGTGTAAATTCCGGCTGCCGGTCCGCTCGCAGATCTTCATCGCGAAAACACTTTGCTATTTGATAATAACGATCAAAACCGGACACCATCAACAACTGTTTAAACAACTGCGGTGACTGCGGCAGGGCAAAAAACTTGTGCTCATGAGTGCGAGAGGGTACCAGATAATCCCGAGCGCCTTCCGGTGTCGCGCGGGTTAAAATCGGGGTTTCAATATCTAGAAAACCCTCGGCATCGAGAAAATTGCGAATGGCAGAGGTAACTTTGGAGCGAAACAGCAAATTATTTTGCATCGCGCTGCGACGCAAATCTAGATAACGGTACTTGAGACGAATATCCTCTCCCACGCTGATGTGTTCATCGAGTTGAAACGGCGGTGTCTCGGAGCGGTTCAATATCGCCAAATCGCTACCGTATACTTCCACCTCCCCGGTGGCCATATTCGGGTTCACCGTAGCATCACTGCGCGCACGGACTCTCCCCTCCACCTTCAACACATATTCTGGGCGCACCTTATCTGCCAAGGCAAAATTCTCGGCTGCATCGGGGTCAAAAACCACTTGTACAATGCCCTCGCGGTCGCGCAAATCGATAAAAATCACCCCACCGTGATCACGGCGGCGGTCAACCCAACCGCAGAGCGTAACTTGCTGACCAATATCAGCCTTTCCCAATACGCCACAATAAATGCTACGCATGATTCAAACCCCATATAATTTTAAATTAAGTTTTTAAGCGCCACCGCGCGCCAACATCAATCCACTTTACTGGAACTGTTCGCTGCTTTGCCCGCGCTGCCAGCGGTTTTGCTCTCTGTGTTCGATGCTGGTTTAGACTCGCCTCCCGACGCGGGCTTGGCTTTGTCTCCCTCGGTGCTAGGGGGCTTGTCACCCGCTAGATTCTTTTTGTTGCCCGACTTAAAGTCGGTTTCGTACCAGCCAGCGCCCTTGAGACGGAAAGCCGGAGCCGAAACCTTCTTTTTCAACTTCGGGGCCTGACAACGCGTGCAGACTTCCAATGCGGGATCACTTATTTTCTGCAACGCTTCCAATTCAAAGCCACAAGCATCGCAACGGTATTCATAAATAGGCATTTAAAACTCCAACATCATCATAGTGACACAAACCACCGCAGGATTTGAGCCGGACCAAATATAAACAGCAAAGTCGCATAAGGCATACATATACTAGCGAGCAACATGCGAAAGGGTATCTTGTTATCACTCTTTAGTGAGCTCGTGTAAGCAAGCTCGCGAGTAATCGCACGACCCTTAGCCCGAAACGGCGATTAACAAATGAAATTCCCGCCTCACACTGAATCGGCATCGCAAGTGCTTGTTGGCCTTACACCCGCGGGCAAAGTGCAGTCTGGCAAACGCAGTCTGCACAGCACATATAGGGTTTAATGGACGAAACAGCACCAACGCAGTTAAAAAGTAACGCTATACGATGCTAGCACATTAACTTTTCGCCTCCTTACTCAATTCCCTCTCCTCAACACTTGCAAATCTGCAGCTCAATCGTTCTTGCGCCCAGCACCCGTTTAACCTGCGAATAAGCAGACATTCCGAAAGGGTACCTCCCGTTTCACTCCCTTGTGAAATAGTTCCTAAAAGCTCATTACCTGTTCCCCGGCAAACCAAGCTTTAGTCGTTGAGATTTGGGCCTAATGAGCACGCCGCTTAAGCCCCTTCGCGATCTTGCTTCGTTTTAAGTAGAGTGACTACTCTGCGCTGTCCTGTCTGTGTTGCACGTCTGTGTTGCACGTCGGTGTAGTCTCGTCTGAGCTGTCTCAGCGGGCTCTGGCTTTGCCCTAACACCTCACTCCCTTACACGTAGCGCCGTGCTAAAAACGAAAATTGACGCACTCCGAAAACCTAAATCGCTACGAGTATATAAACGCCACCGCAACGAGAACTGCTCACTTTGCGGCGAGCAGCTAGAATTTAACAAGCTATCTACCATTGCAAACCCGCTGCGGCACTCATTGCAAACAGGCTGCAGCGCTCATTGCAAACAGGCTGCGGCGCT
>JAHQVY010000360.1 GCA_019634095.1 Cellvibrionaceae bacterium | reverse complement strand
TCCGAGGCTTGTCTGCGAGCCGCTGATGAAAAATGGTCGCTTTCCGCGTTGACACTGCCCCATCCCTTGGTGCGTGTGGTTTTGATAGAGCAGCTTTACCGCGCCTGGACTATTCTGCAAAATCACCCTTACCACAAATAAATAAAAACACGCGGACAACATGAACTGGGCTGGGACCGAAATTCGCCAATTTAAAGATCATGCGGGGGAGGCTCGCAAAATTGGTCTGCGCCTTACGATCGCCTTTAGTTTTGTTTCGTTGATATTTTTGGTACTGGTTTTACGCTTTTACAGTTTGCAGGTGACTCACCACGAAGACTATGCCACGCAGTCAGACCGCAACCGCATTCACATTCGTCCCATTCCGCCAAATCGCGGCTTAATCTTCGACAGTCGCGGACAGCTCCTCGCTGACAATCGCCCCAGTTTTAATTTATCGGTTATTAAGGAGCGGGTGGACGATTTGGATGCAACTTTGGCGAAGTTGAGCACCCTTATCGAAATTAGTGAACGCGACAAAGAAAATTTTTATAAGTTGGTGCGTCAGCGTCGGCGCCCCTTCGAGGCGGTACCTTTGAGGCTGCGTCTTTCCGAAGAGGAGATATCGCGCATTGCGGTGCATGAGTTCGAGTTGCAAGGGGTGGAAATTGATGCCGAGCTGACCCGCCACTACCCTCAGGGGGAACTGTTTGCCCATACCATCGGGTATGTGGGGCGGATCAATGAAAAAGAGCTTTCTGGTTTTGATGAAGATACCTACAAGCGCTATTCGGGTACCCACAGTATCGGCAAAATTGGTTTGGAGAAATACTATGAAAATATGCTGCTGGGCTCGGTAGGCAGTGAACATATTGAAACCAACGCTCACGGCAGGGTGCTGCGTTCACTGGAGCGCTACGACCCTGAGCCGGGCCAGGACCTGTATTTGTTTCTCGATTCCGATTTGCAAAAAGTGGCTACCGAAGCCATGGCTGGCCGGCGCGGCTCGATAGTTGCCATTGAGGTAGAAACTGGTGGAGTACTGGCGATGGTGAGTTCGCCAAGCTACGACCCCAATTTATTTGTCAGCGGTATCAGCCTGCGAGATTATCGCGCACTCAACAAATCGCGCGACTTACCGTTGTTTAATCGCAGTATACAAGGGCAATATCCACCGGGCTCCACCATTAAACCGCTGCTGGGTTTAGGTGGCTTGGAAAATCAGACCGTTAATTTTCACACGCGTATTTACGATCCGGGTTTTTATCAGCTTGAAAATGATGAACGGGTTTACCGAGATTGGAAGAAAGGCGGCCATGGAAATAATATCGATCTCTATACCGCCATTGTGCAATCTTGTGATACCTATTTTTACGACATGGCCTTTCGCATGGGGGTGGATAAAATACACCCCTTCGGCGCTCAGTTTGGCTTGGGTCAGCGCACTGGTATCGATTTGCCCAGCGAAAGAGCGGGCTTGTGGCCCTCGCGAGCTTGGAAACGGGGTGCCCGCGGCATGCCCTGGTTTCCCGGAGATAGTTTAAATATTAGCATTGGTCAGGGAGACGTGTTGACAACGCCACTGCAATTGGCAGTGCTAACCGCGACCCTGGCCTCCAAAGGCAAGCATATCAAACCGCGCTTAGTGAAAACCATGGGGGATCAGGAAACTCCGCTTAACATGGTAAATTTTGTTATCGCCAGCGATACAAATTGGGACTATATGCATCGAGCAATGAAGGATGTGGTTCACGGCGCGCGCGGCACCGCAAAGCGGATTGCCAGACGTGTAAAGTATCTAATGGCCGGAAAAACCGGTACTGCCCAGGTTGTCGGCATTGCGCAGGATGCAGAATACGACGCGTCTAAGCTGGACGACAGGCACTGGGATCATGCGCTTTATATCGGCTTCGCCCCTTTTGAATCCCCTAAGATTGCGGTAGCCATTATTGTTGAAAATGGTGAACATGGTTCCAGCGCCGCAGCGCCAATTGCTCGAGAAATATTCGATAAGTACCTACTGGATGACTAACTGATCTATGAATCCGCAGCGGCAAGATTTTGTTAGGCGTTTCCCCGGTTCGTCGCAGCATTTCGGCAAAAACAGTAGTTTTTGGCAGCGCTGGCACGTAGATCCGCTGCTGCTTATCGGTTTATTTTTGCTGACGGTCTTTGGTTTAGCGGTGCTCTATAGTGCCAGTGGTCAAAGTGAAAACTACCTCAAGCGTCAGGGGGTGTTTTTCGTTGTAGCGTATATTGGTATGTTTGCCTGCGCTCAGGTGGATGTGCAGGTGCTGCGGCGCTGGGCACCCTGGCTTTACTTGGTCGGCGTATTAATGCTGGTGCTGGTTTTTATAATTGGTGTCGGTGCGAAGGGAGCACAGCGCTGGATCAGTTTGGGGTTTTTTCGTTTTCAACCCTCCGAGGTATTGAAGATAGCCGTGCCATTGATGGTGGCGTCTTACTTTTCATCAAAGCGCTTGCCGCCTCGCTTTAAACATATTCTCTGGGCTGTGTTGCTAACGGCGCTGCCCACCGGTTTAATCTTCAAACAACCCGATTTGGGTACTGCGATCCTTATTTTTACTTCCGGTTTAATCGTGCTGTTTTTGGCAGGATTACAGTGGCGCTATATTGTTGGTACTTTGTTAATTATTATGCTGAGTGCCTGGCCCATGTGGTATTACATGATGAAGGATTACCAAAAGCAGCGGGTTATAACACTACTGGATCCCGAAGCCGATAAACTGGGTGCCGGCTGGAATATTATTCAGTCGAAAACCGCCATTGGCTCTGGGGGAGTTCACGGCAAGGGGTGGTTGAATGGTACCCAATCACAGTTAGATTTTTTACCTGAAAGCCACACCGATTTTATAATTGCGGTGTTAGCAGAAGAATTTGGTTTAGTCGGCGTGTTAGCCTTACTGGGGCTATACCTATTTATAATAGGTCGCGGGTTAATGATTGCTTTGTCTGCACAGAGTACCTTCAGCCGCCTTGTCGCAGGAAGTATTATCTTAACTTTTTTTGTGTACGTTTTTGTCAACGTCGGCATGGTTGCTGGCATGTTACCGGTGGTGGGGGTTCCGTTACCCTTGGTGAGCCTTGGGGGAACGTCCATTTTAACTCTAATGGTAGGTTTCGGTATTCTTATGGCGATTGCTACAGAAAAGAGAAGTACAGCCATTTAGCGAGAGAGGTGTTTTTTATGCAGTATAGTTTTTTCAAACAGAGTGCTCTGTGTAGTTTAGTTGTATTACTGGTTTTCAATGCCTTGCCGAGCTTTGCGGATTATTCAAAACACCCCAAGGCCGAGGAGTTTGTCGACCTGTTAGTTAACGAGCACAAACTCGATCGCGCTGAAGTGGTTGCGGCGCTGTCGCAAGCGCAGAGAAAAGATAAAATCCTCAAGGCTATCTCGCGGCCGGCGGAGAAAACCAAGCCCTGGTTTGAATACCGTAAAATATTTCTCGGCCAAAGTCGTATCGACAAAGGCGTTGAATTTTGGCTTCAGCACAGCGAGGTTATCGCCCGCGCGGCAGAGGCGTATAAAGTTGATCCGCAAATTATTGTCGCGATTATCGGAGTGGAAACTCTCTACGGGCACTACCGTGGCTCTTACCGTGTGCTCGATGCACTCGCAACCTTGGGTTTTGACTATTCACCGCGATCTAAATTTTTTCGCAGTGAATTGAAACATTTTTTCTTGCTGGCGAAAGAGCAAAAACAAGATATTGCGACCTTGATGGGGTCTTACGCTGGCGCTATGGGCTACGGCCAGTTTATTCCCAGCAGCTATCGCCGTTATGCAGTAGATTTCGACGGTGACAAAATTGCGGATATCTGGAGTAATGTCGAGGATGCCGTTGGCAGCGTTGCCAATTATTTTGCCGAACACAAATGGCAATATAAACAACCGGTAATGACGCCCTCGAAGATTGCCAAGAATTACGAAAACTCCGTGCTTAATTCCCGCGTTAGGCCCAAACACACTTTGGCGGATCTCGCTAAATTGGGCTACTCTCCTAAAGAAAACCGCTACGATGCTTATCGCAAGGCGGTGCCTCTTATGTACGAGAGTAAGCAGGGCAAAGAGTACATGTTGGGCTTCGACAATTTTTATGTGATTACCCGTTACAATCGCAGTCAAATGTATGCTCGTGCCGTTTGGGAGCTCAGCAACGAAATTTTAGCGGGTTACAACGCGAAACGGGTTGCGAAAGTGAAAAGCTAATACGCACTCGCGGCAAGGGGCGTCGCTACATAGTTTTCGCGCCACATCTTCCGCGGTGTGTGCCCGGTGTCACTTGGTGGGGGCACTATTTATTATTGAAGGTTGTCTGCTCAGCTCAGGTTCAGTGTTCGATCTTTAAAGTATTTGAGGCTTGCGAAAAACAGCCTGTGCAGTGACGGGAAAATAATTAAATCAATAAAATCAACAGGGGTAAAACGCAGAACAGTTAAATTTTTGTTGAAAAGAGATAGTCGACATGAGCCTTCAGTTAGATTGTTTAATGTGTAAACCTTTTGCCAAAGCCCTGTTTGCTGTCTTTGTTGCTCTTAATATGTCTGGCTGCGTTACTACCGTGCCAACCGTAGTTGATGTTGGCGAGACAAGGACAGAGACAGAGACAAATAGAAAAGAATCTAGGTATGAACTGGAGCACGACACAGGACCCGCTCGCCCGGTCAATGTCGATCATATTGCGGAACCGGTTCCCCGGGTTGAGCCTCGCACCGCTGCGGGCAACAAAAGCCCCTATACCATTAAGGGTAGAACCTACCGCGTGATGGGCTCTCCAGAGGGCTACAAAGAAAGGGGCGTGGCTTCCTGGTACGGTAAAAAATTTCATGGTAAAGCCACATCTAATGGCGAACTCTACGATATGTACGCCATGACAGCGGCCCATAAAACGCTGCCGATACCCAGTTATGTTCGCGTGACGAATGTGGCGAATAAAAAGTCGGTGATTGTGCGAGTCAATGATCGAGGCCCCTTTCACGACAATCGCATAATCGATTTGAGCTATTCAGCGGCAAAAAAAGTCGGGGTGCAGGCCAAGGGCACTGGCGAAGTGATGGTGGAATACATCGACCCCCGCAGCTATTCAGGCAGCGCCAATACTGGTTCTGACACCGCGGATTCGGGAACGGGGGAGCGGGCGCCGACCCCGCAAAACCCAGCCGGCTATGCGATCCCAAAAAATACATTCTTGCAGGTGGGTGCCTTTGGTGAAAAAGGCAGCGCAATGGCCTTGCGTTCTAAGTTATTGCCTCACACTCAATACCCGGTACTTGTCCTGCAGCCCCAGCGAGGAGCGCGACCTTTATACCGTGTCAGAATTGGTCCATTGAAAAACAATTTGGACCTAATGTATTTGAAGCAGAGACTGAAACAAAATGCCTTTCCCGACCCCCATGTGGTTCAACACTGAATTTCCCTTGCTGGGCGAAATAGCGGCGATCGGGGTGCTGGCGAACCTTGGCGATGAAACCGGCGCGGTGCAGACTCCGATGGCGGGGGGCGAGCAGCTCGGATGGATGTTGTGCGCGAAAGCCAAATTCAAGCTTATCTTTGTTTCACCCGCTCAGGCTGCTTTACCCGCTCAGGCTGCTTCATCCGCTCAGGCTGTTTCACCCGCGGAAAGGTTGCCAATCACTCGGGCTTGCTGCACTAAGTAAGTACTGTTTGCCACAATCTACACGTTTTGCCCATAAAATAAGCATATACCGATTGCTGGCGCTGGTCTCAGTCTTCGATAGACCTTACATTA
>JAHQVY010000359.1 GCA_019634095.1 Cellvibrionaceae bacterium | reverse complement strand
GTCACGCTTATTAATGTAGAGACGGACGCTGAAATCAGTTACAAGATTGTCGGTGAGGACGAAGCCAATTTAAAGCAGAACAAAATCTCTGTGACCTCGCCTATTTCGCGGGCTTTAGTGGGCAAGGAGGTGGGGGATGTCGCCGTGGTGAAAGCCCCCGGTGGCGACATTGAATACGAGATCGATCAGGTTAAACATATCTGATGACACCGGCCTCAGCGAGCGGCGAAAGAACGATGGCGACGGCTGTGCTGCACCTAAATTTCAAACAGGTCGATCTGGAAACGCTCAAAGAGTGGCTGGTATATCCGCGCATCTGCAGCGCGCACCGTCAGCCATTCGAGGGCCAGCGCAACCCCATTGTCGTGTTGTTGGCTTTTGCTGCCAAAACCCTGTTTCAGCTGTTCTACTTGGTATGTCATCCGCAGTGCCTTGTCTTCCTCTGGGCTATCTACCCCTAGAGCGATCTCTTTGCGAATGCACAGCAGGCGCAGTTGTTTTTCGCTCTGTTCGTTATCGCTTTGTAGCTGCTGGTTGCCGCTAGTGTCGAGGCGCTGTTCAATAATCGCCCTCGTACCGCTGGGCCAATCGTCGATTTCAGAAATTTCGTCGCGCAATTGTGTTTGTGCGGCGTGGTTATCGGTGTTATTGAGGTGGGCCACCTCAATAGCGTGCAAGGAGTCTGCGATACCAAACACCGTGCGCCAAGCCTGCTGTGATAGCACGTTGCGCTCCGCTTTGGCTTTTTTATCTATTTGTTCCAGCTTATGGCGGCAATCGTTTTTGAGTTTGCGCAGGTCTTTTTCTGGCAGCTCGCTAATAGATAAGATTTCTTGCTCTAGCGGCTTTACCGCTTTTCTCGCTTCAAAAAATGCGTGTTCACTTTTTGCTAAAATATCATCCAGTTTTTGCAGCAGGCTAAGCCCACGGGTTCTTTCTGTATCGAATTTTTGCTGCGCTGCCTGATGTTCCTGTTCGCGTTTTGCAAAAACAACATCGCAGGCTTCGCGAAATTGTTGCCACAGTTTCTGATCTTCCTGGCGACCGCGCCCACCGGTTCCCCCCAAATCTTTCCACTGGGACTGCAATTTCTTTGCCTCTTCAATTGCCTGTGAAATATCTTCGCTCTCACCCAAGCTCTTTGCGTTATCTACCAGCTTGCGCTTTGCTTCCTGGTTGCTTTGTCGAGCGGTATCGAGTTTTGCATGGATATTAGCCAAGATGCTGTCAAATTTTTCCTGCAAGGCGGTATTTTGTTTTCTTGGCACCGGCCAATAACTCTTCCAGGATTCTTTAGCCACCTGCAAAGTTTTATCGACATCCTTCCAAACCGGGTTTTCCCAGCTGTAGGCGTCGAGGTATTGTTGCATCTGCGCAATTAACTCTTCGCGTTTCACTGCGTTGTGGTCGCGCTGCTTTACTTGTTCATCAAAAAAGGCTCGGCAGGGTTCGAAGGCTTTGTCAGACGCGGTTTGCAAGCGCTGCCAAAGTTCTTTATCTTCGTTTTTGCCGCCTTTGCACAGCAGTTTCCACTCTTCTTGCAGTGCTTTAATTTGCGCGGACAAATCGTTGGGGTGCATCTTCGTATCCGCCAGGGCTTCCATTTTTTCAACTACGCTAATTTTTTTGGGTTGCACCGCAAATTCATGCCAATCGCCCAGTTTTTCCATTGCGATATCCAGGTCTTCCAAGCGGCGCTCTATGTTCGTTGGCAAGCTGGTGGCGCGTTGCCGCTTTTCCTGGAGCTCTTTGTAAATACCGCGGGCTTGGCGGATGCGTCCG
Source organism: Cellvibrionaceae bacterium (assembly GCA_019634095.1). Lineage (GTDB taxonomy): Bacteria > Pseudomonadota > Gammaproteobacteria > Pseudomonadales > Cellvibrionaceae > JAHQVY01. Next base: position 12,421 of record JAHQVY010000359.1, on the reverse strand, counting down.
TGGTCAATGGCCCAGTTCGCCTTGCGCGCGAGATCATTGAGCTTCTTTAACACCGCTTTCTCTTTGTCTGCTTGGTCTTGCTGGGTTTGCGACCACTGCTCCACCAGGGTCCGCGCTTGCTCAACGGTGGGCAAGGCTTCTTGCGGCAGCGCCTGTGTATGTCGCAGTAATTTTTTTATGTCGCCGGCACTGCTTGCGCTCAGGGAATCCGAAGACTCGCTGCAGCGGCGTACCAAGGTGCCCAGTGGACCGCAGGCGTTTGTGTCCTGCCAAAGCTGCTGTGCGCTCTTGAGCAACTTATAATAATTTTTACAGTTCGATTGCAGCTGCGGGAACTCCCCGGCAATACTTTCGACCTGAGCGTCGTATTGAGCGACGATTTGCTGCAGTTGACCGTGTTCTGCCTGCTCAGATTCATATACTTGAACCATGTGCTGGCGCAGCGCTGTAACCACCTCTTGCAGCAGCGCTTCGGCTTTTTGCCGCTTTTCTGCCACGGCCTGAGCTTGTTGCTCGCGTTGTTGCTGCTCCGCTATTAGCTGCTGACATGCATGTTTGGATTTTGTAAAGCGCTCGCTGAATGTCGCCTTGTCCTCTTGGGTGAAAAGTGACCACGCTTGTTCGAGTTCCGCCAGCCGGTGGAAAAAGTAGTCATCTATTTTGCGTTTCGCCAAATTATCGAGGTCGTTGCATAGAAGTTCAATTTTTGCCCTGCGCTCGGCAAGTTGCGCATCTGCTTGCTTAAATTCTTCGAGTTTGGATTTAGCAATTTGCGCCACAGACTTATCTCTGTGCCCTAAATCGTTGAGCAGCGACTCAAGTATGTGACGTGATTCTAGCTTGTGTGCTGCATGCTGCCGAAGGTGAGTGGTTGCGCCATTGAGTGCGATATCGAGCAGCACCTTTTCGTCGGTAATGCTGGCAAATACTTTTTGGCTGGCACTTTGGCTGCAGGATACTAGGTTGATGAGTTCTGGTTGGTTGCCGCTCTGATTTTTGAGCAAGTCGTCGAGCAGGCTGAGGTCTTTTTCGAGGCAGATACCCACTTGGCGTCGCGCCAAGGTTTTAATCTTGAGCGAGTGTTCGCCCGTGGCCAAGTTGATTAATTCACTGCCAAAAGCTAAGTGGGCGATGGCTTCTTCGCGCAGCTTTGGATCTTTAGAAGAGCTGGCCAAGCTTTGCAGTGTCGTCTGATCTGCTTGTCGCAAGTCGGGGCCGGGATCGGGTCGTGAGGTTTTGGTTTTCTTTGACTTTAGGATACGGTTTAACAATGACATGACACTTTTCTTACGGTTAGGTGAGAGTGATTTTCACGGCCTGGCGAAGCATATAATAGCAAAGCCCTCGATTGCCGTAATGGCAATTACCTTAGGCTGATTGCGGTTTTGCCATCTGTTATTTGCGGCGCCTGGAGCTATCGGTAGCGGGTATGCACTGTGCGACGTGACCAGGACAGCTGCCAAGCTTTCGCTGCGGACGTATTTTATTCCTTTACCTATTTGATTGTCTGTCTCAGGGCTCGGAAATTAGAAATAATTATTCTCGGTAAGTTTAAACGCTCGCGCCGGCAAGTTGAGCCCCGTGATTTCAACGACATTCGGTGCTCGCGGCCAAAGACTTCCCTGCGCCGGTACACTGATTAATTTAGGGTTATGCCCTGTAGAGCCCACTCATCACAGCACAGCCGTTAAGTTAAGCTAATATGCGGGCTGAGTAAACCATTGGGCATTTTCCTACCGCGCCACTTGGTGGCTGTCGACGTTGATAATGGTTTAAGTTGTCGCTCAATTTGTTGGAAGATAACTACATTGTTGGAATATAACTATAGCAAATAGCCAGCTATAGCAAAAAGCCAGGTAAAGCAAATAGCCAGCAAATTGTATTATCGCTTGCCTACACGCAGGGGCCCACACTAAATAAGCCTTGCTTGACTTACTCGGGGTTTATATTAGCCGGAGTACTTGAGATTTAGGCCTCATGAGCGTGCCCTTGCTGGTGTGACTCCGCCTTAAACAGAGTGGCTATTCTGCTGCCCTAATACCTCACATCCCTGTGAGCACCGCCTTACCAGGAACCTTAATTGACGCACTCCTAACAGCTAAATCTAAAACGCTACGGGTATAGCGAAACTAGCGGCACCGGCGGATACCCTTTCTAATCGATAATTCTCTAATCGATACTTCTTATTAATATGCTGTATGTTCGAGAGCGCTAGTTAACGAGTTTTTAGAATTCCCATACTTACTAACTAGAAGGAAAGCAAGGATATCTGCCTGTTTTAAGTCATGACCCAAAGGGAGGTGGGTGACAAGCTTAAAAGGGCATCTGCGTAGCGGGTTTGACGCAGGGGCTATCCTTTTCCTTTTTCCTTTCTTTGCCTTTTTCTTTCTTTGTTGCTCCTTGGTTTCTTTTTCGACGGTGAAGCGTTTGTGCCCTGAGAAAATGTAAGAGTTTTCCCAAGTTTTTGCCATGGCTTGCCCGGCTAGTACGCGAATTTTGGCGGCCAATTTATCGCTTATTACCAAGTGTGGGCACAAGCTTATCATCGGTGTATTTAATAGCGATGGTATCGCTTTTTTAAGGGACTGTGTAAGTCGTGTTTTTTTAGCTGCTCTGTATTATATTTGTAATATAGTTAGGTTGGCGAAGTGATAAGGTTTTAAGTTAGCACTTTCAGTAGTGCAAGCCTGTGAAAGCGGCTCGCACTAACCGTGGATCGCGGTTTGATTCGCACGGCCGGTTAAAAAAACATATCTTGATAAATCCTCTCTCAGCGTGATTTTTCAATAGTGACCCTGCGTTGACAACTCGCTGCTGTCTGCCTTCGTTACCCCCTTGCGCGTTAATTTTCACCACGCAACAAATACATCGTTGTGTGGCTTGCGCACTCTGCCCAACCTATTTTTATTCAAAGAGAGTTTAGAATGAAAATTAAACCATCACTATTTGTGACCTTGCTGACTTTGACTTGCATCGCTGTGTTAGCCAGTTGCGGCGGCGCAAACGAAACCAATAACTCCGTAGCCATTGGTTCGCTTAATGGCGAGGTCTTCGTGATGCAAAACACATTGGATAATGCCGGCACAGTTCGCCGTTTGACTGCGAGACTTAATGACATCGACCGCTTTACGGTGGCGGCTAATCGTGGCATGGCTTTTGATAGCCTGGGTAATTTGTATATTGCCGGTGATTACAATGGTGCTCCCAGTTCGCTGCAAGTGATTGCCAATGCCGTGAGACGCGCCCGTGGCAACAGTTTGTATCGCATTCCAAATAGGCACGTCGACCGACATTTTACTGCGGCGGTTTGGGCAAGCTTTAGAGGTCTAAGTTTGGCCGAGGCGGCAGGTTATATTTTTGTTGCCAATAGCCTCGGCAATACCATCGAGGTGTTTTCCACCGCCGCCGGGAGTGCTTCGGGCGCTGTCGCCAGTTTTGCAACTCCCGCGAGCCCTCGGGATTTAAGTTACGACGAGCTCGCGGATCGGGCGTTTATCGCCCTCACCGACGGACGCATCATGGTTGTGGATGCGTTTGTCGCAGGGCATTTCTCGAGCAGTGCGAGCCGCTTAATCCGTTTGCGCTCGACGGCTGCCACCAATTTGCGAGGCATTGCCTATCTTCCCGCAAAAGATACTTTGGTGGTGAGCGATATCGCTCATCCCGATCGCGCCGACGACGGCAAGCTCTATGTGATTGAAAATGCAAGTCGTGCCAACGGTGAGGTACAAGCGGCGAAAGTGATTGCGGGACCGTCGACACTGCTGGGGAACCCACTAGACTTACAGCTGCTTGGCGAAACCGTGTACGTTGCGGAAAATTCCAATAACAAGGTGCTCGCTTTCAGCAATATTGTGGAGGGTGAGGGGGGGAATATTGTCGCGAGTTTTTCCGCCGACGTTGTGGGGCCCGAGTCGTTGGCAATTGTGCCCCGCATTTTACCCAGGGTTACTGATATTTCCGACATAGAAAACCCTGCGGCGGTGGCGGCGCTCGCCCTGAGTCTCAATCCAGCGGTTGCCGCGGGTAACTCGGATATTGTCCAGTTTAATACCGATTTTACGTATAGGCGCTCGGCACGCTCGCAGTTGCCCGCGCAGTTAATTACGCGCAAAACCATCGAAAGTATCAAATATAATTCCCTGGGGGACGCCTACGTGACCTTTGCGGAAAATGGCTTTGGCGGTATTTATATTATAAATCGTGCCGCAACGCATCGCGCTTTGCACCAAGCAGATACTGTGCTAGATCGTATTATCCAAGGGCCCGCCACTGGCTTAATTAGCCCCAAAGGCCTCGATTTTTCGGAGCTGCACGGTCTGCTGATTGTTGCCGAAAACGCGACGGCTGACCCGAGCATCAAGGTATTTAGTGCTCAATCTGAAGGCAATGTCGCGCCGCTAATCAATACCCCACTGCCCATTTCCCCCTGGGATGTTGATTATGAATCCAGCACCGATACGCTGTTTATCGCGGCGACCGACGGGAATGTGCTGGTTTTCGACAACTATTTAAAGCGCGGTAATGAAGCCGTCTTCGCCGATCGCGTGATTCGACCCACTATTGATGGGCAAATAATTCCAGCTCCGAGCAACCTGCACGGTATTGTCTACGTTGCCGGTATCGACATGTTGCTGCTTAGCGATGTGGGTAGCCCTGAAAATCCGAGTGACGGCAAACTCTATGGGATCAAAAATGCAGCGCGCGCGTTGGGCGGCACCGAACTTGCGTTTTACATTGATAACGGCGATAACACTGCGGCGGGTAATACATTACTGGGTAACCCGGTGGATATTGCCTTTGATGGCCAACATCTCTACGTGGCTGAAAAGTCTCAGAGCTACTTGCTGCGCTTTGATAATATTTTGCAAGCCGGTAGCGGCGATATCAGCCCCAGCCAGGGTATTCCGCAGATAGGGCCCGAGTCGGTGGCGCTATTGCCGCGCATTTTAGTGGGCGAATAGGCGGCGCCTGGTGACAATAGCAGCGTTTTTTGCAGCGTTGCGAGGGTGTTACTGTGAGAGTGGTTACAAATTTGCTTAACGAGTGAAGTGCCTGTGAGCAATTGAGATGTTTTGTCGAAAGAGCCCTCAAACATCGCTGTAGACAGCGTGTTACAATAAATTTAATATCACACAATACATGGCTTGTAGGCTTTGCATTTATTAGCGTTGCAGGCCTGCATAACATGCTGGTTCGATTGCGATTGTCGCCGTGAGTGTTACCTAGGTGTAACACCACACAACTCAAGACTTTTACAGCGCGAGTGGCTGCAGTGTCAGTTTGGTATCGGGGTATCGGGAAATAATGGGATAGTATTATGGATAGCGATAGAGCGATTTTAGCCGTTGTTGGCGTTGAAATTTTAACAAGGTGGTGGTCGAGCTTTAAAAAAAATAATAGTCGGAATAACCAATGTGTTTGCTGTATGGGCGAAGATCCACCATTAGTTTACGCGTTAATAAAATAATTATGCGTCACTACCATAATAAACACAATAATTAAAAATAGTCGCGCCACTTAATTCATATCTGGGCTGTGACCCTCAATTCACTCAGTATGCGATGACCCACTTATCAGATTGCTGTCTGAGGTCGTTCGGTGTTTTTGCAAGGCATTCACTGTGGTGCATCAAATACCGCGCGAGGTGAGAGTTTAGTGGCAATTAACTCTTTGGCAACCGGCGCATTTTTAACAGCGCAAAAAAATTAATAACTATAGTTCCTGGGAGAAATCATGTTTAGAGCGAGTTGTTATTCCAGATTTAAAATATTCAAGAATGTAACCCGTTACTGTGTGGCTTCGGTGGTGCTGTCAAGCTCACTGGTGCAGGCCGCCAATATTATTAATAATGGCAGCTTTGACGATGGCACTGCTGCCCCGTGGGAGCCGCCGGGATGGTGGGCTGGTGGCGCGGGTAGTTCCGGTGTCGACGACAATGGCCGATTTTGTGTGGCGGTTGAGCAAGAGGGCAGTGAAATTTGGGGAGCTCAATTGCGCCAGGGTGGTTTGCAATTTGCGCAAGACGAAACTTACAGCGTGAGCTTTCGCGCATGGTCCACCGCGCCGGTGACCCTCGATGTCAGTGCCACCGATGAAAACGGTGGTTTTGTGTTTTTGTTCGGTTCGGTGGTGAATATAGATGCGCCGTTGGCCGGCGACGGCGAGCTGATTGAATTGCAGTACACGGCGAGCGCAGACAGCGACAACGCTTTGTTTAGATTTTTGCTGGGCGCAGGTTTGGTGCCGGCCGGAGAAACGCTGTGTGTCGATGATGTGGTTGTGGACGCGCCAGCAGTTAACCTGATAAGTAATCCCGATTTTTCTGAATCTATCGCACCTTGGGAGCTGGGCTTCTGGAATGAATCTGCAGGCAGCGCGGTGGTGGAGAACGGTCGTGCCTGTGTGCAGGTAGACAACCCCGGGCTCGCCGACTGGAGTGTGCAAATGCGCGAGAGCGACTTACGCTTTGCCGCCGGTCGAGAATACGCGTTTAGTGCCGATGTGTGGAGCAGCACTGCGCTCACTATCAACGCTAGTGGTGTTGATGAAAGTGACGGTTTTACCTATCACTTTGGCGAAAATTTTGCCATCGATGCCCCCCTTGATGGCGCGCCACAAACCATCACCGCGAACTTTGTCAACGGTGGCGGCGATACCGAACAAGGTAAGTTTCGCTTTTTGCTCGGCGATACCCTGGTGCCTGCCGGGGAAACGGTGTGTTTCGACAACGTCGAGTTGCTCGACCCCGAGGGCGAAACTGAAGACAGCGTGCCGCTGCCGCTGCCGATTGTGGTTAACCAACACGGCTACCTACCCAAGCTGCAAAAACATGCCACTTACGTGCTCGGTTCTAGTTACGCTTCCCCTGAAACCCCGCGCAGCTGGCAGCTATTTTCTGGCGAAACAAAAGTGGCCTCGGGGCAGACTGTTTATTCGGGCGTCGATGTGGGCTCCGGTGATATCACCCATCTAATTAACTTCAGTGAAGTCAGCGCGGTGGGTGAGTTCCAATTTCGTATTGTCGAAGACGCGGGCTTGGAATCTGAGGCTGTATTTAACAGCGAAACTTTTTCCATCGATCCCGGGCTCTACGGGCAATTTAAATACGACGCACTGGCCTACTTTTACCACAATCGCAGTGGCATCGCCATTGAAGCCGACCTGGTTGGTGAAGCGTGGGCGCGCCCGGCCGGACACTTGCAAGATGCCAGTGTTGAAACCTTTGCCTGTGTTGCCGATCCCAATTCCGAGCTGTGTCGCGTACTGGATGTCAGCGGTGGTTGGTACGACGCCGGTGATCATGGCAAATACGTGGTGAATGCGGGTATATCGGTTTGGACTTTGATGAATCAATACGAGCGTTCTCGCTACCTGGGAGGCAATTTGACCGAGTACGGCGATGGCAGCATGGCCTTACCCGCTAGCGAAATCGACAACGGTATTCCCGATATTCTCGACGAGGTGCGCTGGGAACTGGATTGGATGATGAAGATGCAAGTGCCCGCGGGTTCGCCGAATGGGGGGTTGGTATACCACAAAATGCACAGTGAATTTTGGACGGGTATTCCCACCGCGCCGGACCAAGACCCGGTGACGCGCTATGTTCAGCCCCCTTCGACCACGGCTACGTTAAACCTCGCCGCGTCGGGAGCACAGTGTTACCGTGTTTTTAGAGAGTTTGATGCCGACTTTGCTCAGCGTTGTTTACAGCAGGCGCAGCTGGCCTATGCAGCGGCTAAATCCAACGCATTTATTCCGGCAACCGACAACGGTAATGGCGGTGGTACCTATGCCGACAGCAACCCCGGCGACGAATTTTATTGGGCCGCCAGCGAATTATTTTTAGCCACTGGTGCCGATAACTACGCAGTGGATATGGCTAGCGCCAGCGAGCTGCACTTATCTTTGGAAACCGTGGCCTATGGCCAGAGCATGATGGGCTGGCCCACCACGCATGGCTTGGGCATTATTTCTATGGCAACGGTAGGCCGGGCCTTTAACGCGCCGGAAAGCTGGGTTGAAACAAGTCGCCAAGCGCTGATCGCGGTGGCAGATTTATACTTGGATAAAACCAGAACTCAGGCCTTTGGCTTGCCAATGGGGTCGGAGCAATTGTATTGGGGGTCTAACAGCAATGTGGCCAATAATATGATTGTGCTCGGTTTAGCGCGAGATTTTACCTGCAACGAGGACTATGCCAATGCCATGCAGAGCAGCATGTCTTATTTGCTGGGTAGAAATCCCCTCGGTCAGTCTTATGTTTCCGGCTATGGTTCTCTCAGTATGGAAAATCCCCACCACCGATTTTGGGCGGGCAGCGTCGACGATAATTTTCCACTGCCACCGCCGGGGGTGCTAGCGGGAGGCCCCAATGGCTTGTTGCAAGACCCGATAATCGCGGCGAGGCTGCAAGGCTGCACCCCTATGAAATGTTATCTCGATCATATCGAGTCTTACTCCAGCAACGAGGTGACAATCAATTGGAACGCCCCCTTGGCCTGGGCAGCCGCGTATTTGGATGAACTGGGCGATGCACCGCAATATCGGGTTGGTTATCAGCGTTGCTTAAATCGCAATCGACATTTTAGTAGTTTCGAAGACCCCGAGCGAAAATGGAGTATGGGCGGTTCTGCGGCTATTGACGTGGTGGCGGAAAGTTCCGATGGTGACTCGGGTTTGAGTATTTCCGGCTGCGCTTATATGCCTTTGAGCAGTCCGAGTTTTAATACCAGCGAATTTGATATTGTTGGCGACCAATTGGCGGTTGATATTAAATTGCCTGCATTGCAAGCTAATCCATCGTGGCTGGGAGATGCGCAAATACTCATTTCCTTCGAAGATGCGGGCGTATTTAACGCCTGGTTGGGGATCGATTTTATGGACGAAAATGCCCTCGAAAATTGGTCGACGCTGCGTTTTTCTGTTTCGCCGGCAATTCTGGAACATTTCGAAAAAGATCAAAATGCCACGATGACTCTGGCGCTCAACTCAGAAAATTGCGAAGCGCCTATGTTGATCGATAATGTCCGGTTTAGTGGAAATACTAAAGAGAGGTCGTTTTAAAGGCTTGAATCCGCGAGCTACTCGCGCGATGTTTTATTCGCGCAGTGGCCGGGCGGCTAGCTGCGGCGCTCGCAAGCGCCGCAGTGGTTTGTTGCCACATTGCGGCATCGTCCGGAATTATTTTATCGAGACAGCTCATCGCTCCAAAGATTTGATGAACATGGATGCGCCGCTGCAATGCGAAGCTCCTAAGGCTCGTTTAAATCGATTTTTCCCAGTGCTTGGTTATAAAGCTGACCACAAAAATAAAAACAGCGACCACGGCAGTAAACGCGCTAATTTGTAAAAACAAGCCGGGGAGCTCTTGTAAATTCTCGGGGTCGAATTGACCGGCAAATAAGCCGGCAATTACATTGCCAATAGCATAGGTTAACACAAAAAGCCCCATAGACTGGCCCGCTAAACGTGCCGGAGCGAGGCGTGTTACAGCACTTAGCGCCACTGGGCTTAGGCACAGCTCACCCACAGTGTGCAAAAAATAGGTGGTAATTAACCAGTAAGGGGCCACTTTCATACCGGAAGCGGCGAGTTGGGCCGCAAAGAACATCACTAAAAAGCCGCTGCCCATAATCACTAAGCCAATAGCGCATTTAACCGTATATGAAGGGTCCAACATTCGCTTGCCCAGGTTAATCCACAGGGCTGCGAAAAAGGGCGACAGGGTAACAATAAACAGCGGGTTCGCGTTTTGGAACCAGGCGGTGGGTACCACGAAATCGCCAATCACTCGATTGGTAAAGTCTCGGCCAAACAGGTTTAGCGAGGAGCCAGCTTGTTCAAAACCGGCCCAAAAACACGCCGAAGCCACGCAGATAAATAAAAGCGCCAGCATGCTCTTTTTTTCTGCGGGGTTGAGCTCACAAAGAAAAAATAAATATGCAAAGAATAGAAAAAATAGCGCGGTAATGGTTACCACAACGTATTGGGAAATCTCAACCGGGTCGACACTCACCACGCCGAAAATACTTAACAACACAAAACTGAATACGGCGAGGCCAGCGGCACTCAGGCCTATCAAGGTGTTTTTATCCTGTTTCGCATCAACCGGCGAGATCGCCTTTTCGCCGATGCCCTCAAGGTTGCCGATGCTGCGTTTGTACTGTATGAGTCCCAGCGCCATGCCGATGGCGGCGGCGCCAAACCCCCAGTGCCAGCCAACTTTTTCTGCCAGTAACCCGGTAACGGTATAGCCGATAATGGAGCCGATGTTAATGCCCATATAATAGATGGTAAAACCGCCATCACGTCGCGGGTCTTGCTTGCCGTAAAGCTGCCCTACCAGCGCGGTGATATTGGGTTTGAGCAGCCCGGTGCCGATTGCGACAAGCATCAGGCCCACAAAAAACAGTTTTTCATTGGGAATGGCGAGCACCACATGCCCGCTAAAAATCACCCAGCCGCCGTACCAAACGGCCTTTTGGCTGCCGATAATACGGTCGGAAATCCAGCCGCCCGGCAGACCCAAAAAGTATACCGAGCCGGTGTACAAACCGTAGATTGCTGTGGCAGTGGCGACACCCATGGCCAGGCCGCCCTCGTTTATCGCCGTGGTCATAAATAAAACCAGCAGGGCGCGCATACCGTAGTAGCTCATTCTTTCCCACATCTCGGTGAAAAAAAGAGTCTGCAAGCCCGCGGGGTGGCCGAAAAATCCTTTGTTGGGTTCTGTGTGTGTGGTTAACTTGTCGAGGGCCATGTTATTTTCCTATGGTTTGGTTAGTCGTTATACGTGCTCAAGTGGGTTTTCCTCAAGGCGTTTCCGTGCTTTAGGAGTCGTGTCGCGAAAAACATCTTTACAGGGCCGTCTATTTTAGTAATCTATTGCCGTGCATCATTTTTGCTCGCGTTTAGGGCATGTGCATTGTTTTTGTTCGCGGTTTAGTGCCATAATTTGACACAAAATTAATAATAAACATGAAAACCATTAGTAAAAGCATTAATCGATTGAGAGCAGCTCAATACGATAGTCTTAATGTTGGAGCAAGCAGACTCCATCGTCATCGGTACAATGCAATTTATGACGACACTTTGATTGTGGCCTAATAATTGCGAAAATAATAATTGATAAAAAGTGTAATAATCAGCGATGAGAAAGCTACCTATGGCAAGAACTTCACAACCCATATTGGAGGAGCTGTTCGCGGAACACGGACAACGTCTTATCAGTTTTTTGCGCAAGAAATTTTGCTCAAAGGAAGATGCAGAGGATATTGCCCAAAATGCATTTATAAGAATCAGGAAAATTTGTGAGTCGGACGAAGCGGTGAATCCGAAGGCTTACTTGTATCAGACAGCTTCAAATCTGCTTATAGATATGAGGCGCCGCGAGAAAGTCCACGAAAACTATGTTCATCAATTTTACGGCGCTGCCAATGAGCTGAGTCATGCTCGCAAAGACAATCAGTTATGTCCCAGCCGTATACACGAGGCCACTGAGGAGTTAAAGCGCGTCGAAAAGGCCATAGCTGGTCTCAAGGCACCTTGCCGACAAGCCTTTCTTATGCATCGTTTTAAAGGTATGTCCTACAATGATATTGCCGAAGTAATGGGGGTTTCGGTGTCAAGCGTAGAGAAATATATCCTTGAAGCCTTAAAACATGCTAGAGCGGAGTTCTACAAATAGCGTACAATACGCACGCTTTTTTTAAGTGATTGAGTTTTTCCTCGATTTATCACTTTTTCGTGCTTAAAGTTGAGTTAAGCTCTATATTGCTTTGATTAACGCAGTTTATTTAATAGATCCGCTCTGGTGAACAACATCATGAAGAGTCAGGCCGTCTCGGCGAAGGACAAGGTAAGCGACGAAGCTATCTACTGGGTTAGCAAGCTCCACGGTGGAGACCTAAACCTAGAGGACAAACTCGCCTTCTCCGAATGGCTCAACCGCAGCCATCAACATTTGCAAGCTTTCGATGAGCTCAATGCCACCTGGGCTGCTTTGGGCAACGCAAAATTTTTGCCAGAAATTCAGTATGAGATCCGCAGCTTGAATGCTGTGCCGGTGAAAAAGTGTAATCGTAGGGTGGCACTCCACAGCTTGCAAGCTGCCTGTTTTGGCCTGCTGATGTTTGGTGCCTACAGCTACTACACTAAGATGGTCCCGGGGGGCAGCCGGCCGGCGGCGTTCGATGTTGCTGTGTCGCAAAATCGCTATGCAACGACTGCGGGTGAAGATCGCGTTGTCGAGCTTCGGGACGGCTCGCGAATCCACTTAAATACGCGATCCAGTGTCGAAGTCCGTTATTCTGGGGTGGCTCGACAGGTCGATTTGTTGAACGGGGAGGCGCATTTTGAGGTCATGCCCGATAAGTCTCGGCCCTTCGTGGTGAAGGTGGCGCGCACCCGTGTCACGGCG
>JAHQVY010000358.1 GCA_019634095.1 Cellvibrionaceae bacterium | reverse complement strand
TTTTACGGTGAACCTAAGTCACTCTTAGTGAAGTCGGAAAAGTCGGGTACCACGCTAGAAATACGGCTCTAGAGGCGGAGATGCTGTTCTGGGCCGAAAACTTATGCATTGTCCGGGTAAAATATTGTTATTGAATAGCGAATCGGAGGACTTTTCTTTCTAAATAGACCTGTGCCCGTGCGGCGCAATTTGTTAACGCCTGTGTAAAGTGAACCGCAAGGTTTGCCTGGAGATTATGAGATGAATACTGAGCTCGAAAAAATTGAAGCAATTAAAGTGGTGCCCGTTGTGGCAATAAATAATGCGGCGGATGCCGTGCCTTTGGCGGAAGCGCTAGTAGAGGGTGGCCTGCCTTGTGCTGAAGTGACGTTTCGTACTGATGCCGCGTTGGAATCGATGAAAGCTATGGCGAAATTTGGCAAAATTCAGCTTGGCGCAGGCACTGTTTCAAAAGTGGAACAAGTTAAAGCGGCAGTGGATGCTGGTTGTACTTTTATGGTGTCTCCAGGCTTTAACCCTAAAGTGGTAGATTATTGTGTCTCCAATGGTATTCCAATTTGTCCGGGTATTACTAGCCCCACAGATATTGAAATGGCGCTCGACTTCGATTTGGAGGTACTTAAATTTTTTCCCGCGGAGGCTTTTGGCGGATTGAATACCTTAAAAGCACTCAGCGCACCCTACGGTGGAATCAAATTTATTCCTACCGGGGGTATTAATGAAAAAAATTTGCTGGACTACTTAAGATCCCCCAAGGTGCTAGCATGTGGTGGTAGTTGGATGGTGAAGTCGGAGCTTATTGCCGACAAAAAATTTAATGACATTCTCACAATGACGAAACAAGCCGTAGAGCTGGCAGATAGCATTTAAAATTGTTTAATTACAGAATGAGGAAAAATTAGATGGCCGTTTTAGATATAAAATCAGCTGACAGTTGCCAGTACGACTTAGTTTCTCTCGGTGAGGTAATGTTGCGTCTCGACCCCGGTGAAGGGCGTATTCGCAGCACCCGCCACTTTCGCGCATGGGAAGGTGGCGGCGAGTATAATGTTGCGCGTGGTCTGCGCCGTTGTTTCCGCAAGCGAACTGCCATTGTTACCGCTTTGGCTGACAATGAGATTGGGCGCTTAGTTGAGGATCTTATTTTTCAAGGTGGCGTCGATTCATCACTGGTTAAATGGGCGCCCTACGATGGTCTTGGGCGCGAGGTGCGTAACGGGATTAATTTTACTGAGCGCGGATTCGGTATTCGCGGTGCAGTGGGCTGTTCAGATCGCGGTCATACTGCGGCCTCGCAAATGAAAAAAGGCGATATAGATTGGGAAGATTTATTTGGCAATAAGGGCGTGCGCTGGTTTCACACTGGCGGCATTTTTGCGGCGCTCTCGGAAACCGCCGCTGAGGTGGTAGAAGAGGCGATGATCGCTGCAAAAAAATACGGAACAATTATTTCCTACGATTTAAATTACCGCCCTTCGTTGTGGAAATCCATAGGCGGCGAGGTTAAAGCGCAAGAAGTTAACCGTCGTTTGGCACAGTATGTCGATGTAATGATTGGCAATGAAGAAGACTTTACTGCATGCCTTGGTTTCCACGTAGAGGGTGTCGATGAGAATTTATCTAACCTGGAAATTGCCAGTTTTCAGGCGATGATTAACCAAGCCACCGCGGCCTTTCCCAACTTTAAAGTGACCGCAACCACACTGCGTGCAGTAAAAACGGCCACTGTTAATGACTGGGGTGCAATCAGCTGGGCTGGCGGTGAATTTTACGAAGCCTCGCACCGCCCCAATTTGGAAATAATGGACCGAGTGGGTGGCGGAGATAGTTTTGCCTCTGGCTTGATCTACGGCTGGATGGAGTTTGGTGACCCTTCCAAAGCGGTAAATTACGGGGCGGCTCACGGCGCCTTGGCGATGACGACACCTGGCGATACCACCATGGCAAACTTGAAAGAGGTTGAAAAGATTGTCGGCGGCGGCGGTGCGCGCGTTGACCGTTAGAGTTTTTCGGTTAACCTATGAAGGGCTTAGGCATTTAGTCTAGGCCCTTTTGTGTTTGGCGCAACAAAAATGAATTGTTGCTGGGTAACCCAGTGGCGCGTGAAGTGTTTATTGCGTTTAGGAGCGACTGTAAATGTCTTATCGAGCGCTACTGCGGTTTTGCCAGGCGCTTTTTTAGTGGTTCGTGCTCCCCCAATTGATTAAGTTTTTTTGCAACAGGGTTTGCCGCGTTTGGCAGGCGATGTATGCTGTCTTTCTGGCTAGTAACACCCCTTAAATCTAAAAAAATCGGTTGAATCTAGTGCGCACGCCTCATGTATCGACATTAATGGGTTTTTATTTTTTTTGGGGCTGCGCTCGCAGGCTAAGGGGCAATTTTCCCCAAAAGGGGAAGCATTCTCTCTAATTTTGGTGCCTTAGACGCCCTAGCTACGATTCAACTGATTTATGTAGGTTAAATACCGTTATATATAAAATGGCCAAACCTTCCCTTTGGCATCCGAAGGTCTTGGGCTCGAATAATCAAATACGAGGTTTTACTATGACTGAACTAATGCTCCACCCGGATAGGCTGTTACCCTCTGAGACGTCAACCCGCGAAATTGCACGCCGCCTTTACAATGAAGTAAAGGACCTGCCGATTATCAGCCCCCACGGCCATACCGACCCCGAGTGGTTCGCCAATAATGAGCCTTTTGGCGATGCCGCCGAATTGTTAATTCGCCCGGATCACTACGTGTTTCGCATGCTCTATAGTCAGGGGATAGCACTCGAATCTCTGGGAGTGCCCACGACAGACGGTACGCCTGTGGAAACGGATCCGCGAAAAATTTGGCGCACCTTTGCCAATAATTACTGGTTATTTCGCGGCACGCCTTCGCGCATGTGGTTGGACTACGTATTCAAAGTCGTGTTCGGCCTCAATAAGGTGCTAACCAAAGACACGGCGGAAGAGTATTTTGATACGATTACCGATAGCTTGCAAAAGCCCGAGTTTTATCCCCGTGCACTGTTTGAAAAATACCGTATCGAAACCCTAGCCACCACCGAATCGCCACTCGATGATTTGCGTCACCACAAAAAAATTCGCGAGAGCGGTTGGCAAGGTAATGTGATTACCGCTTATCGGCCCGACCCAGTGGTTGACCCTGAATTTGAAGGTTTTGTGGAAAATATCGAAGAGCTTGGCAGTCTTACGGGCGAAGATACCGCTACTTGGGCGGGTTATCTGGCAGCGCTGCGCAATCGTCGCGAATATTTCAAATCGATGGGCGCAACCTCGACCGACCACGGCCATCCCACCGCCATTACTGCCGATCTTACGTTGGCAGATTGCAAAGCCCTGTATTCAAAGGCCTTGACGGGGCACTGTTCGGCGGCGGAGGCGGAAATTTTTCGCGGTCAGATGTTGACCGAAATGGCGGCGATGAGTATCGAAGATGGTTTAGTGATGCAGATTCATCCCGGTTCTTTTCGCAACCACAACCCGCAGGTTTTTGCCAAGTTTGGGCGAGACAAAGGCGCCGACATCCCCAGCCAAACCGAGTATGTCAATGCACTCAAACCCTTACTGGACAAATTTGGCAATGATACTCGCTTATCCATTATTTTATTCACCCTCGATGAAACTGTTTACAGTCGCGAACTCGCGCCTTTGGCCGGGCATTATCCCACATTGAAATTGGGCCCCTCCTGGTGGTTTCACGATAGCCCAGAAGGCATGCGCCGTTTCAGGGAGCAAATCACCGAGACCGCAGGCTTCTACAACACCGTCGGCTTTAACGACGATACACGGGCCTTTCTCTCTATCCCTGCACGGCACGATGTCGCGCGGCGAATGGACTGCGGTTTTCTTGCCCAATTGGTGGCCGAGCACAGAATTAGAGAAGATGAAGCCCGCGATGTCGCGCTGGACCTTAGTTATAATTTGGTCAAGCGGGCCTACAAGTTGGATTAATGATTAGCAAGGGCGCAGTGGATTAATCCACACCCATGGCCGCCCCCATATGTTATAGCCTTGCATACTTTTAGCTTGTAAGCCGACAGTTGCAAAACAGTGCTAGGTTCAGCGGCGAGGGCATGGAAGCTCTATATGAAAGTTCTATATGAAAGTTTTATAAGGAAGCGCTATGTTGGTAGCGTCTACCATCGCCCCTGCTATTCGAGAGCCGAGCCTTGTAGGGCGGCTCTCGGTAGCCGCTCGCCTTATTTACTCGCTGATTTTCGCCTTGCTTATGCCCGCTTTCCTCATTTTCGGAGGCTATTGTGCGCCTGAATAATGCCACACTCAAAACACTTGAAACCCCCATCGACCAACCCAGCTACGATCGAAGCCAGCTGCAAACCGGTATTGTCCACCTGGGTGTTGGTGCTTTTCACCGTGCCCACCAAGCCGCATACACCGATGCCTTGTTGAATCTGCAATTGCCCGATTGGCAAAGCTGGGGTATTACCGGTGTCAGTTTGCGTTCGCCCGCCGTTCGCGATCAAATGCATGCGCAAGATGGGCTTTACATCGTGGTGGAGCGCGGTGCCGGTGGTGAAAAATTGCGGATAATGGGGCCGATAACCGAGGTGCTGATTGCGGCGCAAGACCGCGAACACATTCTTTCGCTGATGGCCGCGACGGCCACTAAAATCATCACCATCACCGTTACCGAGAAAGGGTACTGTCACGATCCAGGTTCTGGAAATCTCAATTTCTCCCACCCGCAGATCGTGGCGGATCTGCAAAACCCCACAGCACCGCAAACCTGTGTGGGTTTTATTGTGGCCGCGTTGGCGCGGCGCAAGTCTCAAGGGTTGGCTAGCTTTACGGTACTGAGTTGCGATAACTTACCCGATAGTGGCGGTTTAATACGCAATATTGCAATTCAATTCGCCGAGCGTATCGATCCGTCGCTTGCGCAGTGGATTGCAGAAAACACCGCTTTCCCCAACGCGATGATAGACCGTATAGTTCCCGCCACCACGGATGAAGCCCGGGCGGCGTTGCAGCAGCAATTGACGCTTCGCGATGAGGCGATGGTGGTGACTGAATCGTTTAATCAGTGGGTGATTCAAGATACCTTCTGCAATGGTCGCCCAGCCTGGGAAAAAGTTGGCGTACTAATGGTGGATGATGTGGCGCCCTACAAAGCATTGAAACTGCGCCTGTTAAATGGAAGTCACTCGCTGATCGCGTATACCGGGTTCCTCGCCGGTTATGAAACAGTGAGTGAAGCGATGTCAGATAAAAATTTACGGCAATTGTGTGGTTTATTTATGGATCGTGATGCGGGAGAAACCGTGCTGGCTCCGGAGGGTTTTAATCTTGAGGAGTATAAAAAGCAATTAATTGAGCGTTTTTCGAATCCGGGATTGAAGCACCGTACCGCGCAAATCGCTATGGATGGTTCTCAGAAAATTCCTCAGCGAATTCTGCCGCCGCTGCGACAGCAACTAAGTGCAACGGGCAATAATCATGTACAAATTCTGTGCCTGGCTCTTGCGGCTTGGCTGAGGTTTTGTGCAGGTGTCGACCAGCACGGTGGCACCTACTCGCTCAACGACCCCTTGGAAGATAAACTTAAACGCTTGTGTGATTTACAGAAAGATTCCTCTGAGGTTGTCGACGACGTTTTTGCCTTGCCTGAAATTTTTGGCGACGATCGAGACTATTTGCAAGCAGTAAAGAGCAACGTGGTTTTTTGGTTAGATAACTTTAAACGTCGTGGCGTATTATTAACGCTGGCGGAAGGCTTGCCCTATGTAGCTGAATAATTCTTACTAGTTTGCCGCCAGGGTTGCGGTTAAGCTCGTCATCAGC
>JAHQVY010000357.1 GCA_019634095.1 Cellvibrionaceae bacterium | reverse complement strand
CGTTCAAGGGGCTGAAATTAGAGTGAATTTTTTAAGTTTTGAGGCAAATTCGTAGTCACTCTACGGGTGCAGCCGCAAAACTGAAAAAACGCTTTAATTTCAATTCATTGGGCGTCCGCAGTAGATCCAACTGATTAATTTAGGTTTAAGCCTGCACCGCCAGCGGATATATACCCAAAGCGTTTGAGATTTAGGTGTTAGGCGTGCGCCAATTTTTGTTCTTGGCAAGGCGGTACTCACAGGGATGTGAGGTAATAGGGCAACGCAGAATAGCCATTCTATTTAAGGCGGAGCAACACCGCCAAGGGCACTTAGGGTCGTGCTCATGAGACCTAAATCACAAGTGTTTTGGGTATATATTAAGTGCGCTTCACCTTAAGGTTTATTCTTCACCACGTTTTCTCTCACACTCACCGTACTCTCTGCGTTTTCCATTTTTATTTGCATTTCTAAATTTTTAAGCTGTTGAAACAGATCGCTTATTTTATTGTGAGTACTCAAATCTATTTCAAACTTTTTATCCATGTTTTTCATCAGCGGAAAAATACTTTGCTCAAGGGTGTTCGCCAATACGCGCAGCACTTTATCCATACCCGGCACCGGTTGATTCACCACTTGCACCTTCGCCAACGATGCGCTAATAGAGCCTTGAATTTTGTCTAAAGCGCCGAGAATAACGCTGTCGGTATCGCTTTTCGCGGCGGGCTGTGGTGTATGCAAAGCGTTTTCCACACCCGCCTGCATATTGTGCTGTAACGCCGTTAAAACACCGGCAATGTCCCCCAGCTGCGCCACCACTTGGCTTGCAGCATCGCTATTTTTACCCCCCAGTTTTTGGTTGCGCACAAAGCGCTGTTTAATGTCCTGCCAGCGTTGTTGTTGCGCATGGCTAAGAGTGCCGCGCAATTCGGCCAACTTAAGGAGGTTTTCTTCAGAACCCTGGGTCAGCAATTGCGATTCACCGCGATAATGATCGTCAATCAGCTGCTGCAATTCCGCCGCGTTCAGCACCGCCGCTACCTTCTCTGCCATTTTATTCATATTGCGGTAGCTGCCCTGGAGCTTAAACGGCGGTTCAACCCGATTCTGCTCATCTTGGGCGGCAGACTCGATATACTGCTGATTAATTTTTAGCACAATATCGCGAATCACAAATAGTTTTTTCAGCACATCGCAAATCTCTTTAACTTCCGCGGCACTGTATTGATGTTTTAAATCTGAGCTGGCCACCTCTTTGCCCTCGGCCATAGCAATTAATAAATACGTGTCTTGCATATCGCGAGTGGCCAGCGGCGCCAACACCGGGTTAGAGGTTAAACTATTTTCGATATAGCTCAGGGCGAATTGCTCATCCATCCCCCCTAAAATATCCCCCAAATTATAAATGTCGGCGCGGTTGGCTAACATATCGGGTACCTTAAACAGCTCGCCAGATTCAGTGTAGGGGTTACCCGCCATCACCACACAAAACTTTTTACCGCGCATATCATAGGTGCGCGATTGGCCTTGCCACACTCCCTCAATACGCCGCGTGCCATCACACAAAGAGATAAATTTTTGCAGAAATTCTGGGTCGGTATGCTGTATATCATCGAGGTACAACATTACGTTATTGCCCATTTCCAGCGCCAGATTAAGCTTTTTTAACTCTTGTTGCGCCGTCGCGTTGGGCGCTTGGCTGGGGTCGAGCGACAGCACATCATGCCCCAGGCTGGGGCAGTTGATTTTCATAAAAATCAAACCCAAGCGGTCGGCCACATATTCCATCAAAGTGGTTTTCCCGTAACCCGGCGGCGATATCATCATTAACAAGCCCATTAAATCGCTGCGCTTGTTATCGCCAATGGTGCCCATTTGTTTCGCTAAATTATCGCCAATAATCGGCAGGTAGCTTTCATTAATTAAACGGTTGCGTACAAACGAGCTCAGCGGGCGCGGTTTCAGCTCTTCTAAACGCAATTGTTCGCGCTTTTCTTGAATCGTCTGTTTGCGCAGTGCTTGGTAGCGATGATATTCGGGAATAAATTCGCCGCAATGGTCTGAATAGCGGGTAAGAAAATCGTCGATAGACAAAGCCAAGCAGCGGTTTTCAATACGCGAGTGCTCGCTGAGTAAACCGTCGATGTGCAGCTCCAATTCCGCCTGGGACAGTTCGCGCTCTAAGCGGTTTTCGGTGTTAACAATTGCCACCGCTTCGGGAATATAGTGTTGTAGGTGAGCCAGCGACTTATTCTCAACTAAGGCTTTAAACCAACTTTCACTCAGCTGCCAGCGTTCCGCCGGCCAGCCTAACATGCGCTCTAAGGCCACTTGAAAATGGCGCCAGCTGTCTTGGTCTAAGGTGCGCTTCAGCGCTTCGGCGAGTTCCATTCCATGTTTGCTGCACACAAAACGGATAGTTTCGCTGCCCAGTTCATCCACCAAGTAAGCGGCACTGCGTTTTAACACCAGAGGCGTGGCAACAATTGGGTGATGTTTAACAAATTCAGTAAGCGCGACTTCAATTTCTGTGGCCAACTGCTGTTTCGCCTCCAAACTGGACAATAAATTCGCCAGCCTTGCCGCCGATTGTGCCCGTTCCGGCCAGGTACTGTAGCTGAGTCGCAAACTCGCCAGTTGCGAGGCAATCTTTTCGATATTTGCCCAAAAAACCTGGGCCAAGCCCCGACATAGCGGGTCGTACTTTAAATGCCCAGCCTGCGCCAGGGCGGGGATCAGCTGGCTGAGAATTTTTGCGGCGTCGTGATCGTGTATGCCCTTTGTATAACCTTCTTTGTAACGCGGCGCCGCGTAATCTCGCACCCGCTCCAGCAAGGCGTTTTCCGATTTAAGCAGGTCCATTAAGGGTTGCTGGGGCGCAGTTTGCGCCTGCTGCATAACCGAGGCCGCCAAAAACTCTGCACGGCAAAAAAATGGACTTTCACTTTCGTGGGCAACGTCCCAATACGCGCTTAACTGACTTAAGGGGGAATCGTTGATAGTCTCAAAAAAGTCGGTGCCCGTTAAATGTAGGTAAAGATCCTGCTGCCGTGGAATAATGGTTAAATCTAAGCTTTGGGTATTTACGCTAAATTTATGCCGCGGGCCCAGCTTAATCACATTGCCCTCGCCTTCGTAGATCTCGGCTTTATCGCGCAGCAGGCGCAAGCCCTGATCTTTAATCCCTTTTAAACGACTGCTCACATCTTCGGCCTGCACCGAGGCATTGAGTTGCCTAAGCTGTTCCACAAAGTCGTTAATTTTTAATACCAGGGCATCGGAACCCAGATAGGTGTTGAGCGCATCCATGTCTTTAAACTTATTCACTCGGCGTTCAATGCTCGCCAGTGCCCGTTCAGCGGCATCGAAAATATTCTGGGCTTTACGTTGTTGTGCATCCAGTAATTGCTGCTTATGCGCTTCAAAACTTTCGTACACTTCTTCGCGTTTACTAATAATATCGCCGAGAAACTGTTCAAATTCACCAAATTGACTTTCCAAATCTTCAAGCTGCACCAGCAGGCGCGACATCTGTTTGTCGCACTCTTCGGGCGTTGCCGCCAAACCCAAGGCATTGGTGACACTTTGCGAAAACAACTTAAATTGCGCGGCGAATTGCGCCGTGGCCTCTTTCGAGCCCAAGTTCTTTTGCTTGTGTTTTGCCAGGGCGCGACTCTGGTTAAGCTTGGCATACACCGAGGTGGTGGCATCGATAATCTGGGTGCGCACGTTGACATCCGCCACCTGCAATGTCGACATCATATCGGTTAACATATCCAGCCCCTCAGCGAGCTGATCCATTTGTTCCAACAACGGCGACAGGCTTATGTTGCTGTCGGCTTTTTCCACCGCCTTATCCAAATTAGCAATGGTTTCTTGGTAGGGCTCAAAGGCCTTATCTTGGCTGAGAAACTCGGCGGTACGCGTATTTAAATCCTCTTGGCTTTGCAACAGTTCGCTTTCTAGCAGCGCAATTTGCGCCACATCGATATAGCGCAACTGGCGAATACTGGCCAAATGGCCGCGTAACTTTTTTAAGTCACCCAGGGCGTTAACATAGTCTAAGGCTTGTTGCCAGGCGCTGTTGCGTATCTCTAACAACAGTGCTTGCTGCTGTTGTTTGGCCTTTTCCAGAGCTTGGTTTGACTGCTGCTGAATACTCTGAACTTTTTGAAACTCGTCGATGGTTAACTCGGCGGTTTCCGCAATACTGCGAATTAAATTGGCAATCCCGTGGCATTCATCGCTATCAATCCAATAATGGTTATCAAAGATTTTTTTGCTTTGCCCAGCCAACTCTTCATACACTTTTAATGTTACCGACTGATTATTTACCGATCGGCAAATACTAAACACATCGGATATGCCCCGAACCAGGGAAGCGTTGCCAATACGGCTAAAAAAGGACTGGCTCTTCGGCTGTTGACTGGCGTAGTCATCGCCGACAAAGGGAGTTTGCCAAATTTGCATCGGGTGCACCCGCGTCGCTTCCTCTTCGGCGACAAACATCACAATTTTGCCATCGTCTCCCAGGGCGTAACCGTGACAGTACAAGGGGTTTTGCAGGCGTTTTTCTATTAAATTATAAGCTAGCAGTACCGAGGTTCCGCTAATCGGCTCATAAAAAACATAGAGAAAATCCTCGCCATTGGGAGAGCGAATTTTGCGTTGAAAGCGCATACCGGCAACATCGCCGGCAAAGTCTTTGTGCTCACCATCTTGCAAAAAATAACCGCCCGGAAAAATAATGCCGTGATCTTCCGGCAGTTGCACGCAGGAGCTGGCAATCGCATCCAGACGCAGCACCTGTTCGGTGAGGGTATTGTAAACAAAATGGCGATAGTGTTTTTCTTTGTAAGGCAGCACCTTAAGTAAAATTAAGCCGCCCAAGCGGGCGTAGCAAAATGCGGCGTCATCAATACTCTGGTTGCCATCCTCCACCGCCTCTCGGTAAATGCCCTGACCATCTTCGGTATTGTCCTCTATTTTTATGGTCAAATCGCCGTTAATGGTTTCGACGAACAGCGTATCGAGAATATTCACATGGGGATAACGCCCTTGCACCGTGTCTTCTCGGGTGGCTTCTTGCCAGTCAAAATCAAAGCTTGGCGGCAATACTAAGTCGCGCTCGCCACGATTATCGATGTACTTAAGCACAGTGCCATCGGCAGATAGCGACCAGCGAAATACGCGGATATCTTCCTCGCGCTCACTAATTTGAAAGCCCATCAGCAAGAGCCCGTTAACCACGCGGGTTTCTTTGAGGTGGGTTTTTTTATAGTAGTGGTACAGCTCGTTAAAATCTTTCTGAAAGCGACTATCGTTGAGAAAACTGGTATCGATATCGACACTCAGTAACTCGTATTGATCGCCACTGTGCTGCAATTTAAATACCGCAAACACATCGTTAATTTGCGTGGCTTTTTTTAAGCCAATAAATACGTTGTAAGAAAACAGCAACAGCTCACCCACTTGCACAATATCCCGCGCAACGCAGTTATTTGCGGTGCGCACTCGGGTGCGGGTGGCTATTTTAAGATCAGACTGGCCAAACTCGGCGAGTCTGGCGCTATTAATGTTCTTAACTTGTTCATTTAATGCTTGGCCCTGCTCGTTTAGGCGCCTGCGTAAAACATCGTAGGCGCCACCTTCAGCAACAGCGCTGTCTATGGAGCTGGGTGGTTCAGAAGCGGTATCAGCCATACGTATTCCTTTTTCTCCTAATCACTGAACCCTAAGGTTTTATCAGCCGGTAACACAGTGGCTATCTGAGGTATGCCTAGTGCTGGGGATCAACAGCCGCACCATTGCTTTTTTCTGAAGGTTTTTGCATCGACATAAATTTATGCAGCAAGGCTTCCACAGTGCCGCTCTTTGCTGCCAAACCATCTATGGCTTTGCCAATCGACAAAGATTTAGCGAAGTTGTTAAAGAAATGCTCTTCCCCACCAACAATATCGATATTGGAATTTTGCAAAGCGGTAGCCAGTACTTCGGCATTTTCCTTGGCAACCACTTTGCCCGCTTCTATGGAAGCCAAGGCCTCTTCCAAGGCCGTTTCCAAAGACATACGAAATTCTTCGTGGTCGCGTGCATCGCCGCTCAAGCTGCTCATCGCCTCGAATTTTTCGACTAGCCCTTCCGCTTCCGCGCGGAGTTTTTCCCGGCTTACGTCGGCTTCCGATAACCCGGTGTCACGCACCGCCTTGGCTTGCGCCTCACCTTTAAATGCCAGCACATTGGCTTCGGCAGTGCCGGCTTTTTCCAAGGCTGTGGCATTGGCTTCGCCTTTGGAAGTAATCACTTTGGCTTCCGCCAAACCTTCTTTTTCTAAGGCCATCGCCTGGGCTTCTCTGACCTTGGCTTCGGCGATTCCCATGGCCGCCTCTTCCGCCTCCACCCCTTCGGCGAGTTTTTTCTTGGCATCGGCATCTTTTGCCGCCGCTTCCAACTTAGCTTGAGCCATCGTTACCACTTCTTCAGCGCGGTATTTCGCGGCTAAGCCCTCTGCTTCAGCCTGCTGCACCTGCTTCACCTTTTCGGTTTCGGCATCGGCCTCGGCTTGCAATACTGCGGCTTGTTTGGCGCGATCGGCTTCAGAGATTTCGCGCACTTCTTTAATTTTTTCCTCTTCCACCGCCACAGATTTATCCACGGTTACCCGCTCGCGAATAACATTGGCAATTTCTTTGCGCTCTTTTTCGATATCTTTTTCTGCGCCAATTCGCTGCAATTCCACCTCGCGCTCCCGGGCGACAATTTCTAAATCGCGCGCTTTGCTCACCCGCTCTACTTCAATGGCCACTGCGCGCTGTCGATTTTGCTGCGCCACTTCCACTTCTCGCTGTTGATTTTCTCGCTGCACCGACAATTCTTGCTCAACCGCAATGGCGGTTTCCTCAGATTTTTTGCGCTCTTCCTCTTGAATGCGCTTGGTTTCGGCTTCCTCTCTGGCTTGGATACTCAGAATCTCCCGTTGCTGACGCGCCTCGGCATCGGCTTGTTGCCGCTCTAACTCCAGCCTGGCTTCAGTCGTTTCGACATTCTTCTTTTTAATCGCCAACTCTTCATCGCGCTCTAACTCGTTGGTGCGCACATTCTGGGTTGCGGTAAGTTCGGTAATTTTGCGAATGCCTTGGGAATCGAGAATATTACTGGGATCGAGGGACGATTTGGGTGTTTGCTCCAGGTAATCAATCGCCACATCTTCGAGAATATAACCGTTGAGATCATCGCCAATCACGCGTTTAATTTTTTCACGGAAGGTTTGCCTATCTTCAAATAGCTTTACAAATTCTATTTGCTTGCCCACTGTTTTTAGGGCTTCAGAAAATTTAGCATTGAACAACTCGTGCACTGCATCTTTATCCGAGGCCCGCGAGGCACCCAAAGATTTGGCGACTTGCAGCACATCCTCGGGGGTTTCATTCACCCGCAAGTAAAAAGCCACGGTAATATCGGCTCGCATATTGTCGGCACAAATCAAACCGTCTTTGCCGCGACGGTCCACTTCCATGGTAATCAGGGAAATACGCATCAACTCTTTTTTATGAATCACCGGAATAATCCAGGTGCCGGTAAACACCACCTTGGGTGTATTACCGGTATCATTTTTTATCAAAGCAACACCCTGCTCTACCTTCACATAAAACGCTTTAAATATCGAAATAATAACCAATGCAATCACAAAAAGCGCACCAATTACTACAGCAATCCCGGTTAAATAAGCAATATAATCAACTTGGTTCACAGCAATTCTCCTTACCCTATAGCGTGTTTAAACCTAAATTAACCATTAGAATCTACTGCGAACATCCTCGCAACAATCCAACAAATTAGTTTAGGTTAAATTCTTCTTCAGAAATAACTTTGTAAAAATTACCCGGCTTCACATGTTCCAGCAAAACCACTCGATCGCCTTTTTCAAAAACCGCCTCCTGGCAAGCGCGCACGTTAATAATGAGTTCGGCACCGGCGCTTTTTACATTAGCCTCGCCAAATTCGCTGTCAACGCGCGAGCTGCGCACCGTGGCAGTTTTACCAATCAGCGTGTGTTCGGCTCTTTGCTCCGCAGAGAGAAACATTGGCCGCAAGGGATTAATGATTTTTGAAGTAATATAAATAGCGGCAAAAAATGACAGCAAAAAAACCGGAATACCCAATAAATATTTAGTAAGCCCCGTAGCAATAAATGGCAGCAACAATAAACATGAAAAATAACAACAGGCCCACCCCATTACAGTAATAAGCGACAGCGTTAGCGGAAACGGCACCCCTTGCAGGCCGAGCTTTACCATTAACCCGGTAAAAGCGCTGAGGCTACTCATACTATCACCAGCGGCATCAGGCACCTCCGCACCGGGAACGTCTAAATCCACCAAACCGATAAGTGCCATTAGCCAATAAAAAATACAAAAAATAAATAAACTGGTAAAAATTACAGTTGGAAACGCAGTAATGGTTGCTAAAAATGTTTCCATAAGTTTGACTCCCTTAAGTTTAATTGCCGGCTTTAATTATCGGTTTTAATTATCGGCTTTAATTGCCAGGTTCACTCGCGGCATTCACTTGCGCCGCTATGCGTTGCAGCACCGTTTCGGCGCTGTGGCCACTATCAATAATGCCCGCCGCCTTTAGCTTTTCCCGCAGCGACTGCGCATCCACATCGGCCGCTAAATCGCTCGCCGCTTGCAACTGGGCCTGCTCGGCCGCATTTTTGTCGCGGATTTTTTTTAGGGCATCTAAAGCGGTGCGGTGCTTAGGCACCTCCCCCCCTTCGCGAACCGCGACGGTGGCTTGCGCGTGTAACACATTGACGACCGCTTTGAGGGTGTCCAGCTGATGCTTTAAGCGTTTGTGATGCTGCTCGCACAGAGGCATGCTCTGCTGCAGCAAGCTTAAATCGCCTTGTCGCTGCTGTATGGCGTTTTGCTCGGTTTTCCGTTGGCTTTCGAATTCGGCGATTTTCGCCGCCACTTCTAACGCTAATTCGGACTGCTGCTTATTAAGCGCGCTGGCCGCGTACCCTTCGTATTCTTCGATACTTGCGGCCAGTTGACTGACTTTGGCTCGCGCCAATTTCTGCTGCGATTGCAATGCCTTAAACGCCTGTTGCATTGTGCTCAACTGGCTAAGCGATTGCTTAAGCTCGGCGCTGATCAACGCAAAGGCCGGGTTTTCCTCGACATTTTCTGCGTAACTCACCCGGTGTGCATTGAGTAAGCTAAATACTTTTGCCCAATTACTCACGGCGCTGCCACATCGGTATCGAGCGGTATGGCACTTTTCAAAAACTCGGAGAAAGCCTGCGTGGCTTGAATAACGTTGCTCCCCAGGCAGTCAATTTCAAAAATAATATTCGCCAGCAACGAGCCGGCACTGAGGGCACCGAACATATAATAGTAAGTGGCGCCGTTTTCAAAGGTTTCCAAACCGACGCTGGAAAGCGGTATAAACTTGTGCGTTTTTAAAAGCATCTCATTAAATTGGGCCGAGTTCTTAACCTCGCTGAGGGGCCACAGCAGCGACTCTACAATAATTTGCTCGCCACACACCGCCAAATAAACCGGCAGGTCGCCATACTGCTTCATATCAAGGTGTATGGAGGGCTGGGCATCATCGATAAGCTCCAAGGTGTTATTGGCGCTAAAATCTGGCTGCGCGGCGAGGGCGTCAAACAGACTCTGCGTGGTCCAGGTAGCGAGGAGGCCCGCCTGCGTCAGCTCGGCGCCTTTGCTAGCAGGCAACGATTCGCTGCCGGGTTGACGAAGTTGCAACTCGAGCCGATGCAGGGTTTTCGCGTGGTCTTGGTTTATCCAAACTTCTTTCTTTACCAAGCCCTGCTCACGCAACCGGCGTCGATACTCTCGCTGATAATGTGCGGATGTTTTCTTGTTCATACACAGAACTGTAATCCAGTTTGTGCCCCCAGTCTATAAAAATTACAGGTAATATTACCTGTAATTTTTATAGATCAAAAAACAACCTCAACTTATACATAGTAAACCCTATTGGCCGAGATTCCAGGGCCCACCCGCCGCCGCCGAAACACCCCAAGGCTATTCGTAACGCAGTGCAACAGCTGGCAGCAAATTAACCGCCCGGCGCGCGGGAATAATCACCGCAGCCAACACAATCAACGTCAAAGAGACTATCACCGACGCGTAAATCACCAGGTAAACCACAGAGGGAATGGCCATAATGCTGGAGAGGCCAAACATCATCAGCCCCGAAATCAGGCACCCACACAGCAGACCAATAATCAACTGACGACTCCCCTGCCTTACAAACAGCCCCATGATTTTACGGTCGGTGGCCCCCAGGGCGCGCCTCACCCCCACCTCCTGGGAGCGCTTTTCCACCGAAAATGCGGTGATTCCGTAAATACCGCTCATAGCCAGAATCAGTGAAAATACGCCGCAAATCACAATGGTATCGCGGAAAGTCACCGTCATCTTGCCAATCGCGTCAGCTTCCAGCTCCCAGTCTTCAATGGTGAGAATATCCAGCTTACTGTCGATGGCGTTGATGGCGCGAAAAAAATTATCTTCCACCAGTACTCCCGCAGAGGTCTTTTCAAAGAACACCGTGCCCCGCTGCATTGGAAACTGAAGGCCAGACAGGTAAATTTCGTGATAACTTTCTTTTTTATGGAAGGGATTATTTGTAGTGTTAGATACCACGCCAACAATATTTAGCCGCAATACTTTAGCTTGCAAGCTCACTTCAATTTGTTTGTCTATGGGTGAATCGTTGGGCCAATAACGCTTGGCCATGGAGCTACTGACTAGCACTGCGGGCGCCCGACCGCTGCCATCTCGACTATCTAATTCACGCCCTGCCACAAGCGTCGGCCCCATAAATTCGCTGCTACCAATCATGCTAAACACCTGTACCTTGGGTTTATCGGCGTCGCGCTGATATTCCACGCCACCAACAGCAACCGGCAATTGGCTGTGATTAAAGCGCACCGTCGCACCGGAAAACGCCTGGCTGTTAAACAGCGCGCGCTGCAGCCGCTCGAAAAACAAGGATTTGTCGGTATTTTCGGGGTAGGCGCTCTCGGGCAATTCAACAATCGAAAAACTGATTCCTTTCACATCGTAACCAAGGTCCATGTCGGTAAGATTGTGCACCTTGGTGGAGATGACCGCACCGAGCACCATAATGATGGAAATGGCCGAAATTTGCAGGGTGACTAAAAGGCGCGACATAAACCCAGCGTGTTTGCTTTGGGCGCCGCGGGTTCCGTCGCGCAGTACCCTATTAAAATCTTGCCGAGCGGCGCGGAATGCGGGCCAAAAACAGGCGATGACAATTGTCGCCACGGCAAACGCCAGGGCTGCACTAAACACCGTGACATCCATTTCCCAGATATACCAAAACGCCAGTTCGTTATTCATTAATGAGCGGAAATAAATATTCACGGCATGGAGCAGCACACTGGAAATAAACACCGCGATGCTTGTGCCGAGCACAGTAATTATTACCCCCTCCCACATCAACTGACTAATCAAGCGCCATTGCGGGGCGCCTAGGGCAATGCGAATGGCCGACTCTCTATTGCGTTGAATGGCCCGCACAAACAATAAATTGCCAACATTAATTGCCGCCAAAACCAGAATAAAAAACGCAAGCATGTTCATGGCGTAGGAAAATATTTTCATCTCGGTGCTTACATCAAAACGCTGAAAAATATCCACCTTGGCTCGAATCAACTCCACGCCTGGCCAGGTTTCTGCACGCTGGGAAAATGACTGCTCGGCCAGGGACAAAACCTGCTGCTGCGCCTGTTCCCGCGACACTCCCGGTTTTAAACGGCCAAACAACTCCACTTTTTCGCGCTGAGTGCTGAGTGGGTGGAGTAGCTGCTGGGAAATGGGCAACCAAAGATCGTGGGAAATCGGAAAACGGTAGCCCTTTGGCATCACACCAACAATTTCTGTGGCGACGTCGTTAATATAAATCTGTTTGCCAATCACCTCGTCATTGCCGGCAAACTGGCTTTGCCAGATGGCATAGCTAATCACCGCCACCGGCGTTTGGTCGGGCTGGCTGTCGCGCGGATGCAACAAACGCCCTAGCAATGGCCCGCTGCGACTGATATCGAAAATATTCGCTGTGCTGCGCACCGCCGACACCACCAAATTATTTTCACCTTGAGACAGGTACACAGTTTTGTTTTGCCAGATACCGTGCTCTTTGAATACCGTGGCCTGCTGGCGAATGGCTGCGGCCTCGTAGGCGGGCAAATAGCGGCTTTCACCAAAGGCTTCGCCATACCAATCCCGCGAAGCGCGGTACAGCGAACTTTGATCCGGCAGTGGCAGGGGCTTGTTAGTTAAGGTATACAAAAAAGCGAAAGTAAATAAACTCACCGCCAAACCACCGGCCAACACCAATACACACAAGGCAGTAAAGCTGGGTGATTTTCTTAACAAGCGCAGCGAATAAGCCATATCTAAAATTAAGTGCGTCATCATTATCCTCCGCCTCAATCTAAGGTTGCAGCTTGTTTGCAAGCCTTTGCCGGCTTGGGTGCTGCGCCTGTGTTTGGCAACAATGGCGGCGATGGCGGCGATGGGCAAATTTCACCGTCGAGGATGTAAACCGCACGATTCACCCGTTCAACACAGCGCGAATCATGGGTGACCATACAAATAGTTGTCCCATCGCGATGAAGCTGGTCGAGAATCTCGAGTACAGCCGTCGCGTTCTCGCTATCTAAGTTTCCTGTGGGTTCATCCGCCAGAATCAACGACGGCTGATTGACCAGCGCGCGCGCAATTGCGACACGCTGCTGCTGCCCTCCGGAAAGCTGAGCGGGATAGTGCTTGATGCGGTGCCCCATATTCACCTTGGCGAGCATTTCCTTAGCAAGGTTTTTCATATCGATATTCTGGTGCGCCTTGTTGTAAGTGAGAGGCAACATCACATTTTCTTCCACTGTTAAATCACTGATAAGATTAAACGACTGGAAAATAAAACCAATTTCTCTATTGCGCACCGCAGCTCGTTGATCTCGCGATAAATTTGTCACGTCAATATCGCACAGTTTATACACTCCAGCGCTCGCTTCATCGAGCAAGCCGAGGATAGATAACAATGTCGACTTACCGCAACCAGAGGGGCCAGTCAGGGAAACATACTCACCTTGGCTTACCACCAGGTCAATATTTTTCAACGCTTTGGTTTCGATATCCTCAGTGAAAAATGACTTAGAAATATTATTTAGATCTAGCAGTGTTTTAGCCATAAATTTATGTCCTGTTCCAACAGAATTTTCAAATGTATACCCCTAGTGTTTGATATACCCAAAGCGTTTGAGATTTAGGTGTAGGAGTGCATCAATTAAGGTTCTTGGCAAGGCGTTACTCACAGAGGTGTGAGGTATTAGGGCAATGCAGAATAGCCATTCTTTTTAAGGCGGAGCAACACCGCCAAGGGCACTTAGGGCTGTGCTCATAAGGCCTAAATATCAAACGCTACGGGTATATTGGCGATTATTTTTTATTTACCAAGTTTTAATATTTACCAAGTTACAAAGCAATTTTTACTAGTTAACTAAAATTGTTTCATGCTCGGCATAGGCGGAGCTGTCCGAGACAATAATCCGATCGTCGGCTTTCAAACCACTCAACACTTGAATCTGGTTT